>DASSYG010000387.1:0-13822 GCA_035703405.1 Acidimicrobiales bacterium
CCACGTCCTACAAGCATCTGCGCGCCGACGCGCTCACCGTGGAGCGCTGGAACCGACTGCACCCCGGCGACGAACCCCGCTCGGCCCGGGTGACCGAGCTGTTGACCGGTTCGTTCGAGGGTCTCGACGTGCCGCTCGCCGAGGCGCCGGTGGTCGCGGTGACCGACTACCTCACGCTGGTGCCCGATCAGGTCACCCGCTGGGTGCCGCGGCCCTACACCGTGCTGGGAACCGACGGGTTCGGCCGGAGCGACACCCGCGAGGCGTTGCGTCGGTTTTTCGAGGTCGACGAGCACCACATCGCGATCGCGATCCTCGCCGGTCTGGCCCGCAACGGCCACGTTGAACCCGACGTCGTCGCCAAAGCGATCGGTGACTTCGGCATCGACCCCGAATCGGCACCTCCCTTCACCCACTGAGCCGCGTGGGCGTCCGCCCGTCTCGGTCGACGCGACCGACGGTCGAACCAGCGGACCCGTCGAGGTCAGCGGCGGTCCACCGCTCTGTTCCGCGACCTCATGCGGTCGTCGAGACCGCACCGCGCGACCGCCGCGCATCGCGCCGACGACGACCGCCTTCACGTTGCCGGAAGTAACCTCCCCGCCATGACTGCTCCCTCTTTTCCGGTGACCGGCGATGCCGACAAGGACGCCCTGCTGGTCAGCGACCCGTTCGCACTCGTGCTCGGCATGATGCTCGACCAGCAGATCATCATGGAGAAGGCGTTCGCCGGACCCTATGACCTGCGTGAACGGCTCGGTGGGCGTCTCGATCCCAGCGTGATCGCCTCGAGTGACCCGGCCGTGATCGAGGGGGCGTTCCGGACCAAGCCGGCGCTGCACCGCTACCCCGCTGCCATGGCCAAGCGGGCGATCGCGCTCGCCACCATGATCGTCGAGGACTACAGCGGTGACACCGCCTCGATCTGGACCGGCGCTGTGGACGGTGCGGACCTGTTCGCACGGGTCCGTGCCCTCCCCGGATTCGGCGATGGCAAAGCGCGGATCTTCATCGCGCTGCTGGCGAAGCGTTTCGGCGTCAGACCAGACGGTTGGGCCGACATCGCGGGCGACCTCGCGGACGACACCCCACGGTCGGTCGCCGACATCGACTCGCCCGAAGCGCTCGAACGGGTGCGTGCCTGGAAGAAGGAGCAGAAAGCGAAGGCCAAGGCCGACGCCTGACTCGTCGACCGGCCCGACCCGCCAACCGTGGACAGACCCCGGCTCACCCGCCCCAAGCAAACTCCGGGAGATTCTGTGCCCTGGCCGCACAACACCTCCCGACGTTCGACCCTGCTCAGGGGCGGGCCGCGTCCGACGGGGCCGAGTCTCGGATCGTGCGGGAACGATCCAGCCATCCGAGCAGGATCGCCACGACCCGCGGGTCGTAGCGCAGCCCGTGACCGGCACCGGCGATGATCCGGAGTTCGGCCGATCCGTGGGCATCGGCGAGCACGCGCGCATCGAACACCGGGACGCTCTCGTCGTCGGATCCGTGCACGACCAGCATCGGCAACGACCCGATCTGTGCGGCGTCGTCGACGGGCCGGATCGACCGGAGTTGCTCGGCCCAACCGTCGCCAGTCGCCGGGTAGTCGCGGTCTCTGATCACGCCGAGCTTGCGGCTGTGCTGCAGCAAGCGGCGAGTGTGGGAGGCCCAGTCGTCGAACCCGGCCGGGGCGCCCATGGTCGCGACGCCCTCGACCCGACCCGGTAGCTGCGCTGCGGCCGACACGCACAGTCCACCACCGGTGCCGAACCCGGCCAACCACACCGACTCGGTCCCCACCGTGGACGCGACGTGGTCGACTGCAGCGAGAATGTCGTTGCGCCACCCACCGAGTGAGAAGTTGCCGCCGGAGAATCCACAGCCCCTGAACCGGAAGGTGAACACCCGCCAATACATCGTGGTGGCGATCCGCGACCCGAGTTCGGAAAGGTCCAGACCGGCCGACACCGATCCCACCGTCGGGTCCGGGTAGCCGTGACACAGTACGAGCGTCGGGGTCGGCTCTGCCGCCCGCAGCGGCGCGTGCAGTTCACCCTCGAGTTCGATGCCGTCGGAGCTGAACCGGTGCTCGACAGCCCGCTCGGAATCGTCGTCGATCGCCAATGTGTCCGTGATCTGGTCAGGAACTCTGTGCCGCACGGGCGACGACAGCCCCCGCACACGCACAGGGTCGATACCCGCGGTTCCGTGCCTCGTCGACCGTGTCGGGACCGAAGGCGGCGAACTGCCCGGATTCCATCAACTCGTCGACGACCTCCGCTTCGCAGTTGTCGAGATCGTGAACGATCTGGGTGCGCTTGTCACCCAACCAACGAAACTCCTCGAACCGAGTCGGCCGTGCCATGGCCATGCATCGTAGCTGGAAGGTTTCGTCCAACCCGACCTGACCGAATCCGATTCGATCCGCCCAAGCCATCCGGTCAGGTCGATCCGGTCGAGCCGATCTGGTCGAGCCGATCCGGTCGAGTCGATCCGGTCGAGCCGACCCGGTCAGGCCGATCCGGTCAGGCCGATCCGGCTGCGCCGCGGTCGGGGTCCGGTGCTTGAGGCCCGATCGCTCCGATCGCCTCGAGATACCGCGACCGCCCCGCCAGTACCGCGGTGACGTCGTGCTCATCGATGAGCTCACGACGCTCGCCTTGCAGGCGGTCCATCACCCGGCGCGCGGCGACCGTGTTGTCGAGCACGTCGTATCCGGGATCATCGGCGTGGTCGGCCGCGTCGACGAACTGTGCGGCATCGGCGGTGAGGATCCAACCCACGTCGTCGGGGGTGAGTCGTCCGGCGGTGCGGCCATCGAGGCCGGCCGAGACGAACGCGACCGCCTCGTCGAGCTCGAATACGGCGGGCCGCGGCACCTGTGAGGCCGCGAAGGTCTCGCGGCCGACGGTGACCAGTCCGATCACGACGACGGCCACCACGGCGACGACATAGATGACGATCGCGAGCACCGCTTCAGCCTATGGGAGCGCCCTGGCCGGGCGCCTGTCGATCAGCGGTTATCAGAGACCGATGCGCTGCGCCAGCAGCTCGCGGTGGTACGCCGGGTCGCCGAAGAGCAACTCAGAGGACTTGGCCCGCTTGAAGTACAGGTGCGCCGGGTGCTCCCAGGTGAACCCGATGCCACCGTGGATCTGGATGTTCTCGGCCGCACAGTGGAAGTACGCCTCCGAGCAGTAGGCCTTGGCGAGCGAGGCGACCGACGGCAGTTCGTCGTTCAGCTCGGCGGCGCACCAGCCGGCGTAGTAGGCGGCGGACTTGGCGGACTCGACCTCCAAGAGCATGTCGGCGCACTTGTGCTTGATCGCCTGGAACGACCCGATCGGGCGGCCGAACTGGATGCGCTCCTTGGCGTAGTCGACCGACATGTCCAGGGTGCGCTGCGCGCCACCGACCTGTTCGGCGGCCAAGGCAACTGCGGCCAGATCCAGCACCCGTTCGATGACCGACCAGCCTTCGCCGTCGGTGCCGATCAGGGTCGCCGGCGTGGCGGAGAACTCGACCTTGGCCTGCTTGCGGGTCTGGTCCATGGTCGACAGTGCCGTGCGCTCGACCCCGGTGGCGTCGGCGGGCACCGCGAACAGCGACACGCCGGCGTCGGTGCGAGCGGCGACGATGAGCAGGTCCGCGGTGTGACCGTCGATCACGTAGGACTTGGTGCCGTCGATCGTCCAGTCGTCGCCGGACTTGGTGGCGGTCGCGGTGACACCTTCAGCGTCCCAACGGCCGTTCGGCTCGGTGAGCGCGAGCGCGGCGCGGGTCTCACCCGACGCGATGCCGGGCAGGTACGCCGTCTTGGCGGCCTCGTCACCCGAGTGCTGCAGGGTCTGCGCGGCGAGCACCACGGTCGAGAAGTACGGCGCACACAGCAGGGCGCGGCCCATCTCTTCGAGCACGACGATCAGCTCGACGAAGCTGAAGCCCGACCCGCCGTATTCTTCGGGGATCACCAGGCCCTGCAAGCCGAGCTGTTCGGCCATCTGGGTCCACACGGCGGGGTCGAAGCCGTCGGTGGTGTCCATCTGTTCGCGCACGGCGGCTTCGTCGGACTTGTCCTCGAGGAAGGTCCGGACGATGCGGCGCAGTTCTTCCTGCTCGTCATTGAAGGCGAAGTTCACGTGGGGTCCCCTTGGGTCTTGTTCGAACTACTCGGACGATCGACCGACATGAGCACGTCGGCGTGGCGGAGATTCTTCCAGGACGGTGAATCTGCAGACCAGTCCAAGTGTGTACACCGGTGCGACAGTCGCCTGTGGTCACGCGTAGCATTCGGGCCATGGACCGACTCGGCATCCGTGAACTCCGCAACGCCACCGCCGACGCGGTCCGCCGGGCGGGAAGCGGTGAGCGCATCGTGATCACCGTCGATGGCCGTCCCGTCGCCCAACTCGGTCCGCTCCAACCCGCGGGCGCGGCCGACTGCACGTTGGACGATCTGATCGCGCGCGGCGCCGTGATCGCCCCACGCGATGATGATCGCCCAGCGCCGGAACACACTGTGGACCTTTGGGCCGGCAGCCGGATCGACCGCGCCGCAGCGGAGTTGCGGGGCGATCCGGGACGGCGGGGACCGCGGTGACCATCGCGCCGGCCACCGCCCGCGTGACGCGGCGCCGAAACGACCCGACAGATCTGGGACCGCGGTGACCATCGCCCTGGACACCACCGCGCTGGTCGCCCGGTACGTGAGTGGACCCGGCCATATCGCCGTACTCGCCGCGATGGCCGACGATCGGGATTGGTGCGCGAGCGCATTGGCCCTCACCGAGGCGACGGTGCTGATCGAGCGACTTGCCGAGCCGGCACAGGTGCGCGGGCTGCGCGGCTTGCTGCTCGAGGACTGGGCGCACTTCGCCATCGTGCCCGTCGACCAGGCATGCCTGGAGCGTGCCGCTGAGCTGGCGCGTGCCCACCCGCTCCGCACGATCGACGCGTTGCATCTGGCCGCCGCCGACCGCCTGCCGCGGCCGATCCGCTATGCGACACTCGATCCGCACCAGATCCCGGTCGCCGAGTCGCTCGGGTTTGAGGTCGTGTCGCCGACCACCTGACTCAGCGAACTGGGCGGCCGAGCGCGATCATCGCAACTTCGGAGGGTTGGTGTCGGATATGGATGTGTCGGATACGAATGGGAACCCTCCAAAGAACGGCTCGGCGGCCCGTCAGGGACGGCCGACGAGAAGGTCACTCGCCGCACGCATCTGCGCGCCGAACAGATCATCGGCCGCCTCGCCTTCGCTGATCACGCCGTGGAGATGCCCGAACAACTCCCACGTGATGAAGCCGAAGAGGGCGAACCAGGCCTGGAAGGCCCGGGAGAATACGGCGTCGGGCACCTCCAGGTCGATGCCAGCACGAAGTGCTGCGAAATCCGCCTTCACCTTTGCGGTGAGCTTCGGTGCGGGTCTCGGCTCGATCCGGCCATCGGCGACGCCGTCGGCGGCGATCCGCAACATCGCGAGCGGCCCGCGCGCGGCGTGGTCGACGGTCGTCTCAGGAGCCGCGTAGCCGGGCACCGGACTGCCGTAGATGAGGGCGTAAGCGTGCGGATTCGCACGCGCCCATGCCCGGACCTCTCGGGCGAGGGCCATCCAACGCCGTTCAGGCGCCGCACGACGAGAGGCTTCTTCGGCGTCTTCTGCGACCTCGCCGATTGCGTCGTACGCCTCGATGACGAGCGCGGTGAACAGCTCGTCGCGGCTCGGAAAGTAGCGATAGATCGCCGATGAGGCCATGCCGATCTCCCGGGCGATCGCCCGAAGCGAGAGCGCCGCGGCTCCGTGTTCGGCGAGATGGCGACGGGCGACTTCGAGGATGTGCGCGGTCAGCTCGGCACGCCCCCGTTCTCGGGCCGTTCTGGGGAGGGCATCGTCGTTCACGATCACCAGCATGCCCGCTTGTCGAGAGCGGCGCAAACATTCCAGAGCAGTGCTCTTGACAGACCGGCATCCCATTTGTCATGCTGACCTTCGAGAGCGGTGCTCTCGTTTCAGATCATCTATCCATTCAGGAGTCGACCATGGCCACCACGACACACGAAACCCGCTACCTCGTCCCCGACCGCTTCTCGCGTCGCATCATGAACCCGATCGTCGCCGGACTGGCCAGAGCGGGCCTCGCACTGCGAGGTGCGCACGAACTCCGCGTGCGGGGTCGGCGCAGCGGCGAATGGCGCACCGTGCCGGTGAACCCGCTCACCATCGACGACGTGACCTACCTGGTCGCTCCCCGTGGCAACACCGAATGGGTGCGGAACCTGCGCGCCGCCGGCACCTGCGAGCTGCGGCTCGGGCGACGGACCGTCGCGTCTGCCGCCTCCGAGATCACCGACTCGGCCGTTGCCGCCCCGCTGTTGCAGGCGTACCTGCGCCGCTGGAAGGCCGAGGTCGCCCGCTACTTCGACGGACTCACCGCCGAGTCGACGCTCGACGAGTTCGCCGCGGCCGCACCGTCCTATCCGGTGTTCTCGCTCACTCCCGCCACCTCGACCTCCGGCGCTGGCTGAATGCCGCGCGACGAGCGACCCCATGAGTCGGATCGGCCCCGAAGTTCGGTGGGCTGTGGGCCTGCGGGCGGGGCCGAGTGCGGTGCCGCGCGGTGGGTAGGGTGTGGCCATGGTCGGCGAAACGCTGCATTGGTCCGACGCACGGGCCGAGATCCACAAGGTCGTGGTGGGCCCCTTCGACAACAACGTGTTCGTGCTGCGCTCCAAGCGCACCGGCGACGCGGTATTGATCGACGCGGCGAACGAACACGAACTGCTGCTCGAGCTCGCCCGCGACCTCGGGGTGCGTCGGGTGCTCGAGACCCACGGGCACTGGGACCACATCCAGGCCATCCCCGAGATGCGTGAGGCGGGCTACGACGTTGCGGTCACCGCTGCGGACGCGGACATGCTGCCCTCCTATGACACCACCCTCGACGACGACATCGTCATCGAGGTCGGCGACCTGGCGCTGCACACGATCCACACCCCGGGCCACACGCCCGGTTCGATCTGTTTCCGACTCGACCACGCGCCCGTGCTGTTCTCGGGCGACACGCTGTTTCCCGGCGGCCCCGGCAACACGTCACTCGAGGGAGGTGACTTCGAGGCGATCATCTCCTCGATCGACGAGCGGCTCTTCACGCCGCTGGGAGACGACACGATCGTGATGCCCGGGCACGGCCTCGATACCACGATCGGCACCGAGCGGCCCAGCTTCGACGAGTGGGTCACCCGCGGCTGGTAGGGCATCGACGCCTCAGTCGTCGATCGCCTGTTTCACCTTGGGGTCACTCAGGTGGCTCAAGGTGGTCCGTCCGTAGTCCAAGACCGTGGCGACCGGGTCGATCACCCAACCCCCGCGCTCCTGGGACACCACGACGTGCACGCTCGTGATGCCGAAATCGGTGAGGTTCAGCCCGGAGTCGCCGAGTTCGTCGCGCAGACACGCCCGGGTGTCGTCCGGCGCACCGGCACCGTCCGAGTAGGTCTCCTGCAACGAGACGCAACTGCCGTCCCAGCGGATCGCCTCGGTCACCGTTCCACAATCGTCTGAGTCCAGCGACCGGTTCCGGTGGGCACTGGGCGTGACCTCGGGGTCGTCGGATGGGGAGCGATAGGCGTCGTCGAAACCGTCGTCGAAGCCGAAGTCCTCGCCGAAGTCGTAGTCGTCGCCGTACTCGCCTTCGTATCCAAAGTCGTCAAGCGCGTAACACCCGGTGCGTGTGGTCGCCTCGATGTCGAGTGCATCGATCACTGCATAGGTCAACGACCCGTTGTGCTGCGTGGAGACCTTCAGGTTCGAATACTCCACCCCGCAGCCCGAACACTCGTCGGCCAGTCCGGTGAATCCGCCCTCGCCATCGGCTTCCCAGCCCTCGTCGGTGCGGTCGATCGCCCCGTCGATCGAGTCGCCGTAGATCCGGAAGGCACGTGTCTCGGCCTCGGGGAAAAGACCGATGAGCGGCGCGCCGTCGTAGTGACCGTCGTTGACGGCATCCTCGCCCGCGTCGAGCAGCTTGACAACCGCGTCGGCAGGGGACGACGCCGGTGGCCCGGGGACCTCTGGGTCGTCGAAGTTCCCTGTCGGGAGCCCCGCCAGCTCCACCGCGTACTGGCCCGCGGTCATCGTGATGCTGACGTACCAGCGGCCGTCCTCCTTCACCAGCACCAGAAACGGATCGATCGTCGTGCCGTCCTCGGTGATGATCCGGAGATCGTCCACGTCGCCGGAGTCACTCTGGGGCTCGGTGAGCGAAGGGTCTGCACCGCCATCGTCGTCCCCGAGACGCTCCTTCACCTCTGGCGGGAGCTCGTCCGGATGGGTTTCGTACCCCACGCGTCCGGCCTCGAAGACGACTTTCGCGAACTCGTGGTCCGAGTCGAGATACTCGATGTGGAACTCGACGCCCGACACCGTCAGCGTGAGCGCACGCAGCACCTTCGGCACGTCGACATCAGCACCTTTGGCTGCCTGGTCCACCGCCGTTTCGAAGAACGCGCCGAGTTCGGGGACCTCCTTGGGGTCGATGAGTGCAAGCGCCGCTGCGGGGTCCACATTCGTCGTCGCGGCCGACAATTGCTTCACGAAGTCGTCTGGCGACGAAGCACCGGCCGTGCTTCCCTGCACACCGCGCACGGCGAACACGCCGATCACGATCAACAGCACGAGTCCGACGGCGCCGATGCCACGCCCGAGCCGAGACGGCTTCGTCGGCGGACGGTGCGCTTCGACCGCTACCGCTCCACCGGGTGCCGACGGCCAGTCGGCTCCGACTCGAGGAGCACCCCCAGGATCCGAAGGTGGGCCCATTCCCCCACCGGCACCCGTCGGGTCTGGCACCAGCCATCCCGTGGGGAGCGGAGCCGACTGCGGCGGAGGGACCGCAGCCCAAGACGCCGACGCGCCCGGCGGCGATGCGGCGCCCGAAGAGGACGCCGTCGGTCGTGGTGCAGCCGGGGGCGGCCACACGACCCCGTGGATCGGCGCGCCACACGACGAACAGGCCCGCGCCGGGTCTCGACCTGAGGTCTCAACCCCACACTGTCGACACTGCATGCCGGTCTCCTTCCTCATCGGTGCGAACCGGGTCTCGGACGACAGCTCGGCCGTCTCCGAATCCGGGATCGGTATCGGTATCGGTATCGGTATCGGCGTCGTTTCGGTCACCACGTCGGAGTCGTCTGTGCCGCTCCAGGGACGATTCCACTCCGGCGCCGATCAAGGCGCAGAACGCTCCGGCCGACAACAGCCATGCTCCGGGCCCCAGATCGCCCGGTGCCTCCCATGGTCCGAACACCACGATGGCGAGCACCGAAGCGACGGCAACCACGAGACCGACCGCACGCACCACCACCCGCGTCGGACCATCGAACGCTTCGGCCACCAACAACAGCGCGCCCCCGATGGCGGGCAGATAGCCGGACACCCCGAGCCAGCGGGGAACGTCGAGGGGCAGGTTTCCGGCGAGAACGAGGTCGAACAACGCGTGCAACGACAACGACGACCCGATACCGACTCGAGCGACCGGCTGGGTCACACCGGCCACGAGCAGTCCCGCCGCGAGGACCGAGAACGCCGACGCCGGCCATCGTCGCCGGTTCGATCGTGCGGTCATGGGATCCCCGCTCTCAGGTCGCCTTCTGGATGTGCCGGCGTCGTCGGACGCGTGCAGCAGAGCCTACGTCGAGGGCCGAGGCGCCGCGACGGCAAAATGGCCACTCGGCCACCTCGCCACGCTCGCGCGCCGCCGGTCTCATCCGGGCACTTTGGGCCCAACGGTGTTCGTGAACGCCTCGTAGGTGCGGCACGGCTGGCCGCGCATTCCGGTGCACCCCGACGGGAGCGGAGTGGGCACGTTCAGCCCTTCGACAACGGGAAGCAGCACCCGGGACGCCATTTGGGGAGCGATGGCGATCGAGTCGACGACCTTCCCATCGGGCTTCAAGGTCTCGAACCCCCACTGGGGTTGATCGCCACCGGGCGCCTCGATCGAAACCCGGATCTGTGACCCGGCGCGGTAGACGTGGCCCTGGACGTACAGCGGAATGTGCACGCGGGTCCACTTGTCGGCAGGCAACGGAGCCAGGTCGGACTTGCGGGCGGAAAGCACCGGTTGCAGCGGAGTCGACCGCTCGGCGTCAAGCTTGCGGTACGAGGCGCGCAGCCAGCCGTTCTGGACGAACAGCTCCTGACCGTCGGGTCTGACCTCGGAGATCGTCGCTTGCAGATCGGTGTCGGTGGCGCTCGAGCGCACCCACGCCTCCACCGACCCGCCACCGAACACAGTCACGTCATCGGCCAACGGCGCGGACACGAAGGCCACGGCCTTGGAATCGACCAAGGGCTTCCACGCATAGGCCGGATCGGCCTTCCACACGTCGGAGATGTCGTCGGCATCCATCGAGAACTCGGGCCGCGCACCGGGATCCCAGATGAACGACACCGACGATGCGTCGGTGGGCTCGGCCATGCCGAGTGATCCGTCGGCACCGAAGTAGTAGGGCGTTGCGGTGATCGACGGATCGTCGAGGCCGGTGAAGCCGTGGGAGAACGCGGCCACCGGCGCCCCGGGTGTGGCCGAACCGTGGCCGGTGTCGAAGAGCACCTGCACCCGCGGCATGTCGCCATAGAGCCGACGGGCCTCGTCGAGACTCGACGCGTCGGCGATGGGGTCGTCGGGCATCTCCACGCCGGGCACGTCCATCTGGGAGGCGTAGATGGCCGGTCCGAACGCCTTCAGTACGGTCTGGTCGGGCGCCCGCTCGGCGACATGGATCTCGAGCAGGTCGAACGCGTGCTGGATCTGGACCGGACCGAGCGAATCGACGTGGGTGCCGTTGGTGAACGTGGCCTTGAAGTCGGTCTCGTCCGCGAACGCATCGGCGAGGAACGGGCAGTAACCGCCGGTCTGTTCGTCGGTGAACTGGCACGTCAGGTAGGTCGGTACCTCGATCTCGTCGACGAACGTCGACGGGGTGAGCGGGTCGACGATCGAGGGCACGTAGGTGCTCGTGTCGTGGATCTCGTCGACCAGGTTCACCGCCTGGGAATGCAGTTTCTGGTTCGCCTCGCACGTGGTGTCGCCGGCCTGGATCCGCTCCCAGGCCCAAGGCTGACCGGCGGTCGCCGACGCCGGCTTCGCCTGGTCATCGCGCTCGGCGGCCCAACTCAGGGCGAACCCGGTGTTGAGCATGCCGCCGGGGTACAGGGTCGTCGTGACCCCTTCGAGCACCGAGGCCGGCGTGATCGCCGCCAGATGCGGCGGGTTGGTCTGGGCGACGAAGAGTTGGCTGATCCCCCCGTAGGAGATCCCCACCATGCCGACCTTGCCGTTGAGCGCCCACGGTTGCCGGGCGACGGTTTCGATCACGTCGTAGCCGTCGAGCACCTGGTTGCGTTCGAAGAACGAGAACGCTCCTCCCGAACAGCCGGTGCCGCGCATGTTCACGTCGACGACGGTGTAGCCGAGTGCGTTCCACACCGCGGCGATGCTCGAGTCACCCGCGCCCGGCTTCGCGTACGCGTAACCTGAGTATTCGATCACCGTCGGGTACGGGCCACCCGATTCGGGACCGCCCGGGTGCACGTTGATCGCCACCTTGGTGCCGTCGCGCACGGTCAGATACCCGTACCCGCCGTCCTTCAGCTTCTCGCCCTTGGCGTTCCAGCCGGTCGGGATCTTCTGGTCGTAGATCTTGGTGTCGGGCGGCGCGGCACGTTCGGTGAGCACGGTCACCGGCGGAGACTCCGACGCGCCCGACCGGACCCGGTAATCCGGCCCCGGCTTCACGTCACGGAAGACCAAGCTGCCATGCGCGTCGGCCCGGTGGGTCTGCACGACGTCGTCGCCGTGACGCAATTGCAGCGTCGCGCCCTTCGGCGCGTCGGTGACGAAGACCTGAGCGACGGACCCCGTCGTGGCGAACTGCGCCTTGCCCAGATCGTCGGACGAGCCCGCAGACGTGCATGCGGCCGCGCCGACCAGGACCGTGAGCGCCGCAAGCGCGGCCGTGGCCCGCTTCGTTCTCGAGCACACAGGTGTCGACATCGCTCCACAATCCCCTTTGCTCCCGCGACAGCCCGATCAGGCCGGGCTCGGCTCCGACCTGTCGGCCGGCTCCGCCGTGAACCTAGCGCGTGATGCCGTATCCGGTCATTGGTTCCCTCTCGAGGAAGTCACTAGAACGACGACCCGCCCGGAGCACCCTCGATGAGAGGACGTGGTGGCGACTGCGATGGTTGCGACGGGGCCGACGACGACGGTGGCGGAGCCTCGGCATGACCCGGCGCTGGATGCCCCGGCAGTGCCGTGGCGCCGGGGATGTCGATCCCGAACTCGCCGTCGACCGGCTCCTGAGCCGGTGGCGTCCAGGGCTTCCACACGTCCCTGGCGGGCTGGCCCGGCGGGTTCGAGCGGTGGATCGTACGAGACCGCGACGAGCTGAACAGCCTGGAGGTCTTCTTGGCCCGGAACGCTCCGGCGAAGTCGAACGCTGCATAGGCCTGCGGGGCCTGACCGTCGACGGCGTAGCGGTACAGCGCGACCCGGTAGATGCCTGACAGGGCCGCCAGTACCTGCGACCCGACCAGCAGCCACAGCACGGCGATGACCCCCATCAGCACCATGCCGGCCACCGTGCCCGTGACCACCCCGATGAAGAACAACCCCATCGCGCTGATGACGAGGGCAAATGTGAACACCGCGAACCCGGCGTTGCCGATCATGTTCTCGCCCCAGGTCGACTTGAACAGCGTCGCCGAACGGGAGATCGTCGCACCGGTCGAGTTGTGCTCGAGCACCAGCACCGGCACCACCAGGAAGGTCAACAGCGACCAGGCGATCCCGATGAGGCCGATCACGAGCTTGCCGACCAATCCGAGTCGTTCCTCGATCGCCCGCAGCACGAGGCCGACGGTCGCGGCGACGAGCACCCAACCGAAGATGGCTCCCGCCTTGGCCGAGGCGCCACGGAAGCCGCTGGTCACCATGCCCGGCCCGGTGCCGGTGAGCCGTTCGTTCGCCGCGACGATCAGTGCGGCGTTCATGAACGTGCCGACGTACAGCGCGATGACGTAGCCGATCGCGGTCAGCACCCAGCCCATCGGGTCCATCGACGCGTTCGTCTGCTCCACTCCGAACGCGTCATAGGTGGGGGTGAAGTGGACGAAGGCGAGCAAGATCGGCACGGCGAAGACCGCAACGACCCCCATCGTGGCAACGACGCCGATGACCGGGAAGATCAACAGGCGCTTGTCTTCGCGCAGCACGCTCCACGATGCCGAGAACAACTGCATCGAACGAGAGATTCTGCCCATGAATCCGGAGCGTATCCGACCGCGACGTGGGTCTGAGGGGCTTTTCGCCGTATGCCGGCCCTTGTCGGGACGGTGCCCGACGGCCGTAGACTGATGGGGCAATGACCACTGTGCAAACCGCCGACGCATTCGACCTGGACGCCACGGCGCTCAAAGGCGACTACGCGATCTTGTCGCGCACCGTCCACGGCAAACGGGTGGTCTATCTGGATTCGGCCGCGTCGTCACAGAAGCCCGACGCGGTGCTCGACGCGATGAGCACCTTCGCCCGCACGAGCTACGCGAACGTGCACCGGGGCGTGTACACGATCGCCGAAGAGGCCACCGCCGCGTACGAGTCGGCCCGCCGGGCAACGGCCCGTTTCATCGGCGCGCCAGAAGCCCACGAGGTGATCTTCACCCGCAACGCGACCGAGGCGATCAACCTGGTGGCCCAGACCTGGGGTCGGACGAATCTCGGGCCCGGCGACGCGGTGGTCGCCACCGAGATGGAGCACCACGCCAAC
>DASSYG010000432.1:0-11951 GCA_035703405.1 Acidimicrobiales bacterium
GGGTCACCGACCTCGCCGACCGGCTCGTCCCAGCGATGGCCGGACTCATCGAGCTCGGCGTGGTCGACACCGACGCCTGGTCACGTCGCCGCGTCCTGCAGCTCGGAGGCGCCGCCGCTGCCGCCGCCGTTGCCGTCGTCGCCTTGCCCGGCGTCGCCGCCGCAGCCTCACCATCGGACACCACGACCGCACCTTCGACGTCGTCCACGACCACGACCACGACGACCGTGCCGCCCCCGACCCGCACCATCTACTTCACCTCCGGCAGCGCGGTTCTGTCGGTTCCCACCACCGGCGGCTCCCCGACGACCATCGCGACCAACCTCAGCAGCCCACAGGGGCTGGCCATCGCCGGCAATACGCTGTATGTCTCGGAGGTCGGCGCCGGGCGGATCTCGACGGTTCCCATCACCGGGGGCGCGGCAACGACCTTGACCACCGGTCTCTCCAACCCCTGGGGGATCGCCGTGGCCAATGGTGTCATCTACGTCCCCGAGACACCGACCAAATCGATCTTGGCGATCCCGACCTCCGGCTCGCCCGTGACGACCGTGGCCAGCGACATCACCAACCCACTGTGGGTCGCGGTCGACAACGGCACCCTCTTCATCTCCAACGTCAACCAGGGCCAGATTCTCACCGTCCCCACCGCCGGGGGGACCCCGACCGTCTTTCTGGGGGGACTCAGGGCCCCGTACTCACTCACGACCTCGAACGGCGTCTTGTACTTCACCCAGAGCAGCATCAGCCAGAACGTTTCGTCGGTCCCCGTCGCCGGTGGGTCCCCGACCGTGTTGGCGGGCGGCCTGGCCAACGCAAACGGACTTGCGGTCGCCGACGGGCTCCTCTACATCGCCGATACCAACAACAACCGGATCGCGACCGTCCCCATCGGAGGAGGCACCCTGACCACGCTCGTCGGCGGACTCTCGAGACCGATCGGGATCGTCGTCGTCTGAGGGCCGACACGCCCCGTCCAGGTGAGGAACGGCCACTTCCACTCCGGACTCCAGAATGTCCGGCGGCAGGCGCGAAAATACGGGCGTAGCCTCGAACCATGAGGTTTCCGCAGCTTCGCTACCGCGACCAGCGCATCGCCGTGTTCGGCGAATCGGGCAGCGGCAAGACCGTGCTGTTGTCGTCGTTCTACGGGTCAGCCCAGGAACCCGCCTTTCTCCGCGACAGCCCGTACCGGATCACCGCGGACGACCCGGGCCAGGGCAACCGGCTCAACAAGAACTACCTCGGCATGAAGAATGAGGCCATGCTGCCCGAAGGCACCCGCTTTCGACCCGAGACCTACGGGTTCTCGGTTACCACCGCCGGACCCACCGACCCGAAGCTCGCCAAACAGCGCAGCTTCGACGCGTTGCGCCTGTCGTGGTTCGACTACCCCGGTGAATGGTTCGAAGCGGCCACCTCCGAACACACCGAAGCCCAGTACAAAGCCGAAACGTTCGAGAACCTGCTGCGCTCCGACATCGCCTTTTTGCTGGTCGACGGCCAACGCCTCCGCGACCACGCCGGCGAAGAAACCAAGTACCTCAAGTCGTTGTTCCACAACTACCGCACCGGACTGATGGCGTTGCAGCACCGACTCGTCACCGGCGCCGAACCACTCGACCGGTTCCCCCGCATCTGGATCCTCGCATTGACCAAGACCGACCTGACCCCCGACCTCGACGTCTACGGCTTCAGAGACCTGATCATCGAGAACGCCGCAGACGACCTCGATGAGCTCCGCAAACAGATCGCCGTGTTCGTCGGCGACACCGGCGCGCTCTCGGTCGGTGAAGACTTCCTCCTGCTGTCATCGGCGAAGTTCGAACCCGACACCATCGAAGTCGACCGCCGCGTCGGTGTGGACCTGATCCTGCCTCTTGCCGCGATCCTGCCTTTCGAACGCCACGTGTGGTGGGCGTCGAAGAAGCTGCTCCCCGGAACCATCGCACAGGACCTGCTGGGGCGCGCCGACACGTTGGCCCACGCGTTGCTGGGCGGCCGGAGTCGACTACCGATGATCATCACCAAGAGCATGAAGCTCAACAAGATCACAATGCTCCTCAGCTTCGTGAAGGCCGAACACATTCAAGCTGCGATCGACCTCGCCGGCACGAAACTCCAAGACGCGAACACCCGGGCACTCGCCAACCACGACCACCTGCTCGCCACCCTCACCGGTTTCAAAGTCGCCCTCGAGCGCGCCGAAGCCGACGGCGTGTTGCTGCGCAGCCGTCGGTGACCCTGATCTGGGCGACCCGCGGGTACGCCTGGGGGTTCACCTTCCTGCGTGACGGCGGAGTCGCCGACCCGCTGCCCACCTACGAAGTGTGCTTCCCCGCCGACGCGCCCGAACCCGTGCCGCTGCGCCGGGTCGGCGACAAGGTCGCGGTGCGCCTCGTCGACCCTGAAGGACGCCGTGACCGCAGCGGACGTGTCATCGTCCACGAGTTCATCGTCGACGGTGACCTCGCCGAACAGATCCACACCCTCGACGACGCCCACCGGATCGTCTGGTCGCTCGTGCGCGACGACTACACCGCTATCTGGAACCTGCCCGGCCCCGACCAACCCGGTAAGTGAACGTCACGGCTGCGGTTGACCTCGACCCCGCACGCCACAGGTCCCACCACGACCAGATTGCACCGGCCAGTTGCCCATGGGTTCGGCGCCGAAGATGCGTCGCGGTCCCGACCCATCCGGGGTGACGCGTACCGCGCTCCGGGCCCGGGCCTCCTCGATGCCCATCACCGAACTCCACTCGAACGTGTCGGTGGCGCGCGGGTCGATCCCCGACGCGTCCCGGGCACGGCCGAACTCGTCGAACCCTGCTTCGGACGACTCGTCGAACGCGGCGCATGGCTTCGATGTTGTTGAGGATCTCGGTGGCCGTCACGTCGATCCCGTGAGTGTGCGGCGGGTCGTCGGTTCTGGCGGCTTCGGCATGGAGAAGTCGGCGTGGACCGATCTGTAGCCCTTCGATGCGGGGCCGTCGGACAGGTGGAATCCCGCGACGACATCACTCTCACCCACTTACAGGCTGCGCGGATAGGTCACATCGTGTCCGGCGCTCAGTTGTCATTCTCCAAGCTCCGCTTGGAGAAAGAGCCGCTGTGCTCATTGGTCGGATACGCCTATCGGCGCATCCTCTAACTCGAAGCCCCAGACGTGATCGACGCGTTCGTCGACCTGGAACGGCAGCTCGCCAGCCCCGCCGGCGACACCCAACTCGCCCCGCCGAACCGGCCGACCCCCTACCAACGGTGATCAGCGCCCCGGCCAAGTGACTCGTGGTGGCATACACACGCCACCACCGACGCCGGCCACCGGCTCGTCGACGCCCGTTACACTTCGTCGACACGGTGCGGGAGTGCCACGTGCCAAGTCGACGGGAGTGGCGATGCACGAATCATTGGACGCACCGGTCGTCGTGGCATTCGCTGACCTCGTCGACTCGACGGCGCTGCTCGCGCGCCTCGGTGACGCCCACAACGACGAGATCCGACAGGACTTCTTCGCGGCCCTGCGGGTCGGCATCGCACGATGCCACGGGCGTGAGATCAAGACCCAGGGTGACGGCTTCATGGTCACGTTCCGCTTCGCCGGCGACGCGGTCCGCTGCGCCACGCTGTGGCACCGCTCACTCGCGCAGCTCGCCGCGCGACCGCCCGGCCTTCCCCTGGCATTGCGGGTCGGGATCGCCGCCGGCGACGCGATCTTCGACGAGGTCGAGGACGATTGGTTCGGCACCGCCGTCGTCGAGGCTGCCCGCCTGTGCTCGCTTGCGCCCACCTCAGGCACGCTGGTCACCCCGGCGGTCCGCGCTCTGGGCCACGGCGGACACTCCTTCGTCGACTTCGGTTCCAAGATCCTCAAAGGGTTCCCCGATCCGGTGCAACTCTGGCTGGTCGACGACCAGCCTGCGGACGATCCTGCCCCTGCCGCCTTCGCCCACGATGCCGCGTCGGCGAACCCGATGGCCCCACTCGAACTCGACCTCGCGGGCACCCCGCCTCTGATCGGGCGGACACGCGAATGCGACCTGCTCAGACGGATCATCGACGGGCCCATCCCCGGGCGGACCAGGCTCATACAGGTGACCGGCGAAGCGGGGGTCGGCACGAGCCGCCTGGCCGCCGAGGCGCTCGTCGACGCGTGCCGCGACCCCGACGTCCAGGTGCTCTACGGGCGTGCCGCGGCCGGCCAAACCGCGCTTCGACCGGTCCTCGACGCGATCCGTTGGTGGGTCGCGAGCATCGACGATGCCGGGCTGACCCACGTCGCAGAAACCGCACGGCTGCGGCGTCACATTCCGCTGCTCGACCTACGCCTCGGTGCTCTCGCACCAGGCCGAACCGAGGCCCTCGACGCCGCGCATGCACCAGATCCAGGCGCCACGGCCACGGGACCGCCCTCGGCGCTGGACGACGTCGATGCGTTTCTCGTGGCACTCGCCGCCGAGAAGCGGGTGATCCTGATGCTCGACGACGCCGACATGTGCGACCAGCAAACCGTCGCACTGCTCGACGCGCTCCTGGCGCGGCGGTCCGCGCTGACCGTGGTGCTGAGTCACCGCAGCATCGACGACACGAATGCTCTGGGCGCCTTGTCGGCCGAGCCTCGTGGGCCCGGCGACGCCCACGAGATCCGCCTCGACCCACTCGACCACGACGAAACCATCCGCCTGGTGAGCGCCGACCTGCAGCGGTGCGACCTGCCCCACCCCGACTTGGACGACGCTGCGTCCGCGACGATCCACGAGGCGACCAGTGGCCGACCCGAGCGCATCCTCGCGTTCGCCCACCACTTCGCGGCGTTTCAGGACCTCGCCACGGCGGTGGCCCTCACCCAGCCCTACAAGGGGCTGATCCCCTTCGGTGACGGGGACCGGTCGTTGTTCTTCGGTCGCACCGCGTTGATCGACCGGTGCGTCACCCACTTCGCGGAACGAGGAGTGCTCGTGCTGGTGGGCAATTCGGGTAGCGGGAAGAGCTCCCTGCTGCACGCAGGCATCGTGCCGGCACTCGTTGCGCAGGGGCTGTTCGATGAAGAGGCCGTCGTCGAACTGCGGGCGACCCCGACGAGTGCCGACCGTCTCGCTTCGCCGACTGAAGGGTCCACGGTGTGGATCATCGACCAGTTCGAGGAACTGTTCACCGCGGTGGCCGACGTCGAGACCCGGGAGCTGATCACCGACACGCTCATCAGCCGACTCGGGCGCTCCGATCGGTGCATCCTCGCCCTACGCGGCGACTTCTACGGGCACTTGGCGTCGCTGCCCCGACTCGCCGAGCTGGTCGACGGCGCCTCGGTGCTCGTGGGTCCACCCACCATCGACGACCTGCACGAGATCATCCAGGCACCGGCATCGCTGGCCGGCGTCGCTTTGGAGGGAGGCCTCGTCGAGAAGATCATCGCGGACGTCGCGGCCGCGCCGGGCGGCCTCCCCCTGCTGTCGCACGCGCTGTTCCAGACCTGGAACCGCCAGCGCGACGCCACATTGACGCTCGCGTCCTACATCCAAGCGGGCGGCGCGGAAGGGTCGATCGCCGCGAGCGCCGAGCACGTCCACCTGTCTCGTCTCGACGAGCACGGCCGGCAGCTCGCCCGGCTGCTCTTCCGGTCGTTGGTGAACCCGGCAGAACGCGGACCCGACACTCGCCGCCGAATGTCGACCGCCGAACTTGCCGAGTTCCGAGAACTGCCCGGGAGCGACACCCTCATCGACGAACTCCTCGAAGCCCGTCTGGTCACCGTCGACGCCGACGGTCTGGAAGTCGCGCACGAGGCGATCATCGCGGCGTGGCCGCGTCTGCGTGGCTGGATAGACGAGGAACGTGCCGAGTTGCTGCTGGAGCGGCGGATCGCGAACCAGGCCGCGTCGTGGGAGAGCGGCGGACGTCAAGACGCCGACCTGCTGCGATCGGGCCGCCTCGCCGAAGCACTCGCCTGGGAAGCCGACCGGAACCTCCCGGTGCCACAGCCGACCCGTGCCTATCTCGACGCGTCCATACGGCTGCGCGACGAGTCGGCCGCGGAAACGGCCCGGCAGCTTGCGGTGCAACGGCGTGCCAACCGGCGTCTTCGGGGCCTGCTCGCCGTCGCGGCACTCCTGATCGTCGGAGTCGGAGTACTCATCGCCGTCACGCGTGCCGAACGCGACCGGGCAACCCGGCTCGCCAGGACGGCAAACGCCCAGGTACTCGCCGAACAGGCCGGGGGCCTGGCCGCCACCGACCCGAACCTTGCCCGGCTGCTGGCCGTGGAAGCCCACGACCGGTCGGTCACGCCGGAGACCAAAGCGGCGTTATTCACCGCATTGCTCGGGGAGGGACGCACCGCATGGACGTTGTCCGCTCCCCCGGCCGACGCCGACACCTTCGGCGCCACCGCCACCCGACTCGTCTGGCTCGCCGGTCCCACGGCCCATTTGACCAACCCGGAAACGGGACGCACCACGACGTTCACGTTGGATTCGTCCGCTGGACCGGTCGCAACGATCCGGGCGCTCAGCCCTGACGGTACCCGACTCGTCATGGTGCATCCGTCCGACCCGTCGCGCGTCGATGTCGCCCGCATCGGCGACGAGACCGCCGACGTGCTCGGTTCGGTCCACGTCGACGGCGCCGTGACCCAGGTGCGCTTCTCGGCTGACGGCGCGACCTTCGGCGTCCAGACCGACACGGCACTCAGCCTGTTCGACGCCCGCAGCCGCGCACCGTTGGGACCGGCGATCGCCGCAACCGGGGTGTGGGCGCTCGACGCCTCGGCGCAGCACGTGGCGGTGACCCCGTCGGTGGCAACCCAGTACCTCGGAGATGCCGCCGCGACACCGGCGACGAACGGCGACACCACCTGGGAGGTGTCGGTGTTCGACGTCGACACCGCGAAGCGGGACACCACGGTCAGCCTCGGCGGGCCGGCAGCGCATCTGGCGTTGAGCGACCACGCCATCGTGGTGGCCGTGCAAGACCAGAACTCCAGTCGGATTCCACGCGTCGTCGAGTTCTACGACCGTGCCACCGGCCGACCCACCGTCGAGTCGTCACCCGACACCGACGTGTTCGAGTTGGCCGACGGCAGAATCGCGCTCGTCGAACCCGGCGTCGTCACCCTGTGGGCTCCCGGTACCGATCCAGGCTCGTCCACGACCTTCGAGCTCAGCGAACAACCCACGTTCGTCTGGTCGAGCAAGGGTCGACTCTTCGCACAAGGCGCCAAGAGCGTGCGGTCGTGGGAGACGACCCGCCAGGCGTCCGTCGTCGCAGGGCCCTCTGGGCCGGCGAACATCGGACGGCTGATCACCCAGCCGAACGGCTCGTGGATCGCCGTGACCGACTTCGGCGTCACCGACGATACCGGCGGCGGCACCGCCGACGAGGCCGGACAGATCCAGACCTTTCTCGTCGATGCCGACACGATCGGGACGTCCACCCCCGAAGTACTCGGACCAGTGCCCGGAGCCGCCGAGGGCTTCGTCGGTTCTACCGTCGTGGTCGACGGCGTCCACTACTCGATCCCCTCGATGCGCCGGGTTTCCGGCCCGCCACTTGCGAGCGGACGGGGACGCCCCGCGACGATTTCGTTGGACGGAACCGTCGGGTACTACCCCGGCGATGGCGGACACGTCGTCGCATTGTCGAGTGGGCAACGCCGGGGTGCGACACCGCAGTTGTCGGCCACCGAGGCACAGACGGTCGCATTGAGCCACGACGGCGGTCGGGTCGCCTGGTTCGACGCCTCCACTTCGACGGTCGTGGTCGCCATCGCGGCGACCCGACGAAGGGTCACGGACCCGATCAGAGTCGGTCAATCGACCTCGGTACTCGCCTTCGGGCCTGATGACGACCTGCTCGCGACCGGCGACAACGACGGGAGAATCTCGCTGTATCGAGTCTCGACCGGCCAGGTGCTGTGGACATCCCAGGGCGCATCAGCGCGGGGGACCCAGGCATTGTCGTGGTCACCGGAGGGTACGTTGCTCGTGGCGAGCATGGACGACCGGTCCACGATGCTGCTCCAAGCCGTCGACGGCCAGCGTCTCGGTGGCGACCTGCCAACGGTCCGCACGACCCCGGCCAATTTCATCCACGGCGGTTCGGCGCTGGTGATCCCCACCCTGCTCGGCGTGGTTCGGGTCGATCTGGACGTTGCGGGCTGGCCCGACCTGGCCTGCGCGAACACCGACCGCTCCCTCACCCGCACCGAGTGGGAGCATTATCTGCCCGGCTCCCGCTACCGTCCGATCTGCTGACTACGACCCTTCGATCGCCCTCTGCCTCGCCGGTTGCCGGTCGATTCGAAGCGTCAGCCGGTGAAGGTGGGCGCGGTGGACACCGCTCGGGCCGCGGGCGCGACCAATGGCGGGTCGGGAGCGGTCAGACATGCCCGAGGATCGGTGACCGACGAACTGCCGTCGGCGATCCGGGCACCCGCGGCGTCTTTCAGGACGAAGTTCACGCGGGCACCGACGTGTGCCTCGCTCCCGAGATCGATCGTCAGATGAACGGCATAGGGCCCGGCGGCGTTCCGCGTGATGTGCACGGAATCGACGACACGCCCGTCGGCAGTGGAGACTTCGAGCGTGTAGCGGCCGCCTTCACCGAAGATGATCGGTACGGTCACCTCACAGCCCTTCGACACGATCCCGTCGACGTCGATGGTCGACAGCGACGTTCCCGAATCGGGTGGCGTCGTCGAAGGCTCGAGGGAGTCCTCGTCGACGCTGACGGGGAAGTCCAGGCTCACCGTCATCGTCGCGTCGGTGAGCCAGTCGGCCACGACGCCCGACACGTCTTCGCATGCCCTGGCCCCGATCGGCGGCACGCTCACCGGTCCGGCCGTCACCGTGATGCGGTCAGTCGTCGCGTCGTAGGTGCCCACATAGTGCAAGTCGACCGGGCCGATCGCACACTCCAGGGGGACATCGACGATGGACCCGCCGACGACGAACTCGAAGAACTCCACGGTCAGTGTGTCATCGAACGACACGGCGCCGTCTTCGGCGACGACGCCGTTCTGAATGGCCGTACCAGTTGAAAAGAAGGCGGTGACCTGCGCATCGTTGCCGAGCGGGGTGCCCGAGATCGTGCTCGTGTCACCGGCGAGGGCGACGGCTCCGGTCAGTGTGCCGGACGCGTCATCGAGCTGGCCATCGAAGACCGACGCCGACGTGGTGCGCAGGACGGCGGGGTTCGATCCGGGCGCGTCGATGGTCACCGATGCCCCTGGATCGGTATGGATCGGGCGGGTCTGCGCTCCCAGCGGTGTGCCGGTCGCCGCTGCCCCCGCAGCGAGCATGCCCATGAGTCCGGCTGCGGCCAGGATTCGGCTACCACGCATCGACTGGTCCTCCTCACCTCGGTGTCGTCGACGCCCACATTACCGCAAGTCATCACTCGGTCGATCTCGCCAAGACCACCGGCTGTGCGCTGCTCTCCGAGGACGACTTCTTTCAGACCGACATCCCGGCCAGGTCTGACCGAACCGATCGCCGAGATGCGCTCAGGGACGAGGCGGGGTGAAGCGGATGTCGAGGGAGCGCAGATAGGTCTGCAGACCGGCGTCCTGGACGGGGAACAGATGGGCCGGCGCACCGGATTCATTCACGTGCGCATGCCACATGCCAGGTGGGGTCACGAATGCGCCGCCCGGTTCCCAGGCGACCCGGGTCGGATCGATGATCTCGCCGCTTTCGTCGAGCCTCGCGCCGAGCAGCGAGTAGCACCCGGGTGCACAATCCAGGATCAGATCCAACGCGACCGACTGGTGCCGATGCGGACGCTGCACCGCACCATCGGGCAACAACCCGTACATGGCCCACAGCACGTGGGTCGCCGTGAGGGTGCGCGGATGCGCGGCGCCGGCCAACAGCACACTGAGCCGGTTGCGGTCCTCCGCGCGTGGATCTGCGGCGACTGCTTCGAGCTCGGCCCGGGCGCGCTCGGCGGTGAACATCGTCGGCGCGAACTTCCTCGCCGCCGGCGCGACACCCAGAAAGCGCAGCAACGGCTCGTCGGTGACCCAGTACAGCGCCGCGTCGCCGATCGCGTGATGAATGGAGCGCGCGTTCGCCGGCAGCACGAACGTGTCGCCTTCGCTCCACTCGATCGCTTGACCGTCGACCACCGAGAACCCACGGCCCCGGATCACGTGGTACAGCTCGCTGGTCGCTACCGGCGCGGTGGCGATCTGCTCACCCGGGAGCACATGGACAAAGGAAGCCCGCAACGCCGGAGAAGTCGCCGGGCCGTCGTCGATGGCCAACTCAGCAGCGAGGTCGAGTGGGACGATCCGGGTCACGTCGCCCTGATGCAACGCCGCCGCGAAGGACCGGATCGGCACCGGGGGCGACAGACTCGGCACGACCGGGTTGGCCGCCTTGGTGTACTCGAAGAAGCGGGCATCTCCCGTCCAGTCCTCGAACACCAACCCGGCCGGGAACCCGCTCGCAACAGCCTGATCGTCCAGGTCTGCCGCGTCGCTCATGGGCTCAGGCTACTGAGTCCGCCGGTGCGCCGGTCTGTCGCGCCCTCTCCGAGGCAACGCCAATTCTCGACCCGCACGTATTCAAGCATAGAATACTATCCTTTCATACAGATCGTCATGTCCAAGCTTGTGCGCCGTCGCTGGTCCAATCCCTCTGCACCGGACCTCCCGCGGCGTGATCGCGCGTCGTGCACCTATTCAGCGTATGTGCCGGACCTACTCGTCGGTCGGAGCACTCACCTCGTCGGTGACGTCGCCGCCGACGTCACCAACGCTGCGACGGCACTGGCACGATTCGACGCCAAGGCGACCGCACTCGCCGACACCGAGGCGCTCGCCCGCCTGCTCCTGCGAGCCGAGTCGGTTGCGTCCTCACGTATAGAAGGGCTCGAGGTCGACAGTCGGCGACTCCTGCGGGCCGAAGCGGCAGCCGCGCTTGGCAACGAGCCACAAGACGTCACGGCCACCGAGATCCTCGCCAACATCCAAGCGATGAGCTGGGCACTCGACAACATCGGAATCGACGGCGACATCACGGTCGACCACCTCGTCGAAGCCCACAGGCGCCTGCTCAGCGACACTCGTGCGAACGCTTACGCGGGTCGCACCAGAACAGAACAGAACTGGATCGGCGGCAGCACTTTCAACCCGTGCTCGGCATCTTTCGTGCCGCCGCCTCCCGAGCACGTGGCCCCGCTGCTCGAAGACCTCTGCGTCTTCAGCAACGGCGACGACGTCCCCGCCATCGTCCAAGCAGCAATGGCTCACGCCCAGTTCGAGACGATCCATCCCTTTGCCGATGGCAACGGTCGCATTGGGCGCGTCCTCATCCAACTGGTGCTCCGCCGGCGCGGCGTCGCCGTCCGCTCGATCCCACCGGTCTCGCTCATTCTCGCCACCTGGTCGGACTCCTACGTCGCCGGCCTCGACGCGACCCGTTACGTCGGCTCGGCAACGTCGGATGCAGCGATCGCCGGCACGAACCGATGGGTCGCGCTGTTTGCGACTGCGTGCCGACGAGCGGTCGAGGATGCCGATGCCTTCGAGCAACAGATCGCAGAGCTCCAGGCAACGTGGCGTCGGCGGCTCGGGCGGCTTCGCAGCGACTCCAGTGCTGCCCGTCTCATCGACGCGTTGCCCGGGACACCCATCGTGACCGTCGACAGCGCCGCTGGGCTGATCGGGCGGACGTTCCAGGCGACGAACCAGGCGATCACCCGCCTCGTTCAAGCAGACATCCTTCACCAGACCAATCTGGGCCGTCGCAACCGCGCGTTCGAAGCGCCAGAGGTCACCCGTGCCTGCACCGATCTCGAACGCCGACTCGCCAGCCCCGCCGGCGACACCCGAATCGCGCCGCCGAGCCGTCAGGTCCCACGCCGCACGTGAATCAACTCGTCACGACCTCGGCCAACGTCCAGTGGCGACGGTGCCGAACCGAGTCGGTCTTCGTCCGGGAACAC
>DASSYG010000027.1:0-4568 GCA_035703405.1 Acidimicrobiales bacterium
TATGAGGTCCGATCGATCCGCAAGCACCTGGTCGGCGAACGGGGGATCCCCAAGGCCGAGACGTCGATCTCGCCGTACTGGCGACGCGGCCACGACGACGAGGCGTGGCGACAGATCAAACGCGACTGGATCGCCGAGTCCGACAAACTGCTGGACGCAGAACTCACCGGCTGACCGCGCCCTTCGGCCCTGGAAGGCCAGGTGCAACGCCTCGCAGGGTTGCGCCGATCACCACGACGATCCGCGGACTAGCCAGTGAGGTACTCGTGGGGCCGCGCTACGGGCTCGACGCGGCCGACGTGGTCAGTTGCGACAACATCACGACCGTGCGCCAAAGGGTGCAGGGCGACACGATCGGGCTGTTCTTCGATGATCAGGAGCCGGAGCTCGCCCGGGCGATCAGCGACGCCTTCGACCTCTTCCTCGCTTGACCGGGGCGCCTGGGTTCAGAGGACGAGGCCGAGGCCGCCGTCGACCAGCAGGGTCTGACCGGTGGTGTACCGGCTCATGATCAGACCTTCACAGGCATCAGCGATGTCTTCGGGAGTGGCGACCCGACCCAGCGGTGCCAATGCGGTGACCCCGGCTTTGAGCCCCTCCCAGGTCTCGGTCCACGGGGTGGCGACCAGGCCCGGCGCCACCGCGTTGATCCGCACCTTGTCGCCGACGTGTTTGGCGAGGTGTGTGGTGAGGTGGTCGAGCGCGGCTTTGGACACCGCGTAGGGCAGCGACGAACCGGTCTGGCGGATTCCGGCGATCGAGGTGATCGAGATCACCCAACCATCGTCTGCTTCGCGCAGTAGTGCGAGCGCTGCCTGGGTCATGAAGAACGTGCCGATGACGTTGGTGTCGAATACGCGGTGCCAGTGCTCTGGGGTGAGCGCTTCGAGATCGGTGAGCGGTACCTCACAGGTGCGCCCGGCGTTGTTCACCAGACCGTCGAGACGCCCCCAGCGCTCCAGAGCGGCCGAGACGAGGTGGGGGCCGGTTTCGGGGTCGCTGATGTCGCCCTGCACATACAGCGCGTCGTCGAGCGACTCGGCGACCGCCTCGCCGGCGTCGACCGAGGTGGCCGAGTTGATCAGCACGCCCGCTCCGGCGGCGGCGCAGCGGCGGGCGATGGCCTCGCCGATGCCAGACGACGATCCGGTGACGATGACGGCCTGGCCGGTCAGGTCCATGACGGTGCTCCTCGGTGGTGGGTGCTGCGGTCGGGTACGAGCGGTCGGGTCACGACGTGCAGCACACGTGGGTGGTCAGCGGGCCACCGTTGAAGGTGATCGCGTCGGCGAACGCGGCGAGCACGTCGAAGGCCGGTCCGCCGTCCTCGGCGACCGCGCGGTGCAGGTTCAACACGAGTCGTTCGGCGTCGGCCCACTCGGCGAAGGGCCCCAGGTCGGCGCCGTTGGCGACCTCGAGGATCGTGTGGCCGCTCTGGCGGACCCTGTCGGCGAGTTCGGCGATGAACAGGTAGTAGCGCTCGTGTTCGGCGAGCACGGCGGGCAACAGATCCGCGGGCACGACGGGGCCGTGGCCGGGCACCAGCACCGAAGGTTCGAATCCGGCGATCCACTCCAGAGCGTGGCGGGCGCCTTCGATCGAGCCGGCCATCACCAGTGGCGTGAGTCCGGCGAAGATCAGGTCGCCGGTGAACAGCACCCGCTCGTCGGGAACCCAGGCGACGAGATCGCCGGTGGTGTGGGCGGGATGCCCAGGGTGGTGCAGCTCCACGATCCGATCGCCCAAGTGCACGGTCGCGCCCGCCTCGACGGTCACGTCGGGCAGGCGCCGCTCGGGTGCTTCCCAGTCGGGTACGGGTTCCCACACCGGCGGGCAGGCTTCGATGACGGGGTCGACGGCGAGCCCGGCGCGCATGTTGGGGTGGCCGAGCAGGGTCGTGCCCGCGGGCAGTAGCCAGTTGCCGTAGGTGTGATCGCCGTGTTCGTGGGTGTTCGCCGCGAAGCGGATCGGCGCGTCGCCGGACGTCGAGGCGACCGCTTCGAGAAAGCGTCGGGTGCGCGTCGCGGTCGCGCACGTGTCGATGATCAGGGTGCCCGCGTCGCCGGTGACGGCGCCGGCGTTGTTGACCCACCAGGTACCGTCGGGCTGGATCCAGGCGTGGACGCCCGCGGCGACTTCGCGCAGTGTCGCCGCGTCGGCGGACGGGTCCGGGTCGTGCACGTGGCCATTCGACATAGCCCACGCGACCCTACCCACGCTGGCGAAACCCCGCTCGAACTTCGGGAGGTGTCGTGCGCTCAGCGCACAGAATCTCCCGAAGTTGTGCTGGGGCGATGACCGGCGGGGGTCAGGCGCCGGATTGGCAGGTGGGGCACCAGAACAGGTTGCGATTGCCCAGCTCCCGGCGGCGGATGGTGTCGCCACAGACGTGGCACGCCTGCCCGGCGCGGCGGTAGACGTACACCTCGCCACCGTGTGCGTCTTCGCGGGGAGCTCGACCCATCGCCTCGGGCAGGTGTGCGGCACGCACCGTGTCGACCCGCCCGTGGCGATATGCGTATCCCATCAAGGAGACCAGATCGCCCCACAGTGCGGCCCACTCGTCCTCGGTGATCGATCGTCCTTCGCGCATCGGGTCGATACCGCTTCTGAACAGCACTTCGGCTCGGAAGATGTTGCCCGAGCCGGCCACGACCGACTGGTCCATGAGCAACGTCGCGATCGACGCTCGGCTCGCCGAGATCCGTTTCCAGGCGCGTTCGCCGTTCGACTCGGCCCTCAGCGGGTCGTCACCAAGTCGGGCTTCGATGTCGTCCTTGCCGGCGGGGTCGAGGATCTCGCACCGGGTCGCGCCGCGCAGGTCGGCCCACGACGTGCGACTGACGAGCCTGAGTCGGATCTCACCCACTGGCTCGGGAACCGGGGCGTCACCGAAGGTGAACCGGCCGTACAGCCCCAGGTGCACGTGCAGGAAGAGCGCGTGGGGGAAGCGCACGAACAGGTGCTTGCCCACCGATTCTGCTCCCAGGACCTTGTGGCCGTCGATCAGCGCGGCACCCTCGACGAATCGACCCTGGGGACTGGAAGCGTGAACGACCCGCCGAGCGAAACGTTGCTCGATTTCGGTAGCCAGGCGATGGGTGACGTGGCCTTCAGGCATCGCTGGTCGAGTCAACCATGCTCGGTGCTCCCGGGCACCAACCGGTCAGTGCACGACCACGATGAGCCCCGACAGCAGCCCGGTGAACGCGAGGCCGGTGCCGATCACCCAGTACACCAACTGGTTCATGTCGGAGCGCAGTCCATCGATCTCGGATCGCAGCCCACCGATGTCCGACTTCAACTCGGTGCGTATCCCACCGGTCTCGGATCGCAGCCCACCGATGTCCGACTTCAACTCGGTGCGTATCCCACCGATCTCGGTGCGCAGCTCAGCCATGTCCGACTTCAACTCGGTGCGGAGTTTGTCGCACTCGGAACGCACGACCGTGTTGACCTCGAGGCGGAGGGCCGCGCTCTCGACGCGGAGATCATCCTTGGTCACCGGTTCTTCCACGTCTCGGGCGGGAAAGTACGAGAGCACCTCGCCGATTACCTCCTCATCGATCCCATATTCTGAATAGAACCGATACATTTCGTTTCGCGATTTTTCGCTGAGAGCCACCGTACTCCCCATTCATGGTCATTTGGTCGAAGTTTGGGGGAAGGAGAACTCTGCGCAGATCGAACGTCGCGGCCACCATTCATTCTACCGGTGGCTGTGACATTGAGATCCGGGCGAGTCGGCAATTCCCCGGTCGACAACGTCGATGCCGTGGCCGCGGGAAGTAGAGTCGATGGCCGTGGACGCACGAACGGGACTGCCGGTGGTGGGCATCGTCGGCGCCGGGCAACTCGCCCGGATGTGCCAGCCGCCGGCCATCGAACTCGGCCTGACACTCCGGGTGCTCGCCGCCGCGCCCGACGAGAGCGCTGCGCTCGTGATACCCGACAGTGTGATCGGCGACCACGACGATCTCGACGACCTGCGACGGTTCGCGGCCGGCTGTGACGTGGTCACCTGGGACCACGAGCACGTGCCCGGGTCCCACATCGCCACACTGGCCGCTGAAGGGGTGGCGGTCCGGCCCCACGCGGCCGCATTGCGTTTCGCCCAGGACAAAGGCGACATGCGCCGGAGGCTGACCGAGCTCGAAGTGCCCTGCCCCGAATGGGTCGATCTGGAGCACGCCGATGATGTCAAGGGTGCTCTCTTGGCGTTCGGTGCCCGGGTCGGCTGGCCACTCGTCCTCAAAGCGTCGCGGCACGGCTACGACGGCAAGGGCGTCTGGATGGTCGACGATCTCGATGATGCCGCGGATCTGCTCGCCTCGGGCACCGCGCTGTTGGCCGAGGAGCTCGTGCCCCTGGCCCGGGAGTTGGCGATCGACGTGGCCCGCAATCCTGCGGGGCAGTTCGCCGCGTGGCCGGTGGTCGAAACGGTGCAGCGCGACGGAATCTGTGTCGAGGTGCTCGTGCCGGCCCCTTCGCTCGATACCGCACTGGAATCCGAAGCGAGAAGCATCGCCAGGACGATCGCCGAAGCCCTGGATGTCACCGGCGTGCTC
>DASSYG010000010.1:0-6525 GCA_035703405.1 Acidimicrobiales bacterium
CCTGCGTTTCGTCCCGCCGATGGGGTCGTTCCTCTACTGGTTGCGCCCCGGCACGATCCGCCTCGCGCCCTTCGGTGGCAAGGTCCCCGGCACCGGCGGTGACACCCGCACGGCGATCGACGCCGTGCTCTACGGCGCGTACGTGGTGGCACTCGTCGTGGCACTCTGGGGCGCGCTGACCCGCACCGAGATCGCGGTCGTGCTGGTGCTGTTCGCCCTGGTGTCGTTGCGCGACCAGGTGATCTTCCTCGCCGCTCGAGGTGAGGTGTACGGCTCGTTCGTGCTCACCTTTCTCTTCGCCGCACCCGATGTGCTCACCGGCGCGAAAGCCGTCCTGTTGATGATCTGGTGGGGGGCGGCATTCTCGAAACTGAATCTGCACTTCCCGTCGGTGATGGCCGCGATGCAGTCGAACAACCCTTTCCTACGTTTCGGAGGAATCCGCCGCAGGTTCCACCGGCACTTCCCCGACGATCTGCGACCGAGCGCGCTGGCGGGCGTGATCGCGCATTCGGCCACCGTCGTCGAGTTCGTGGTGCCGGCCGTGCTGTTGTTCTCCGGCGGGGGATGGCTCACGCTGGTGTGCGCGCTGATCATGATCGGCTTCCACCTCGGCATCATCTCGAGTTTCCCCATGGGCGTGCCCCTCGAGTGGAACGTGTTCATGATCTTCGGCGTCGTCTTCGTGTACCTGGCTCACCCGGGTGTGCCTTGGAGTGCACTCGAGTATCCGGTCACGATCGCCGCGCTGTTCGGACTGCTGCTGGTGCTCGTCGTCTACGGCAACTTCGTGCCTGCCAAGGTGTCGTTCCTGGTGGCGATGCGCTACTACGCGGGCAACTGGGCGACCACGATCTGGTGCTTCAGAGGTGACTCGCTCGACCGGCTCGACCGCGGCATCGTCAAGGCCACGATGCTGCCCCACCAGCAGCTCGAGAAGATCTACGGCAGCCCCGAAGAGGCGATGATCCCGCTGCACATGGGGTATGCGTTCAGGGGCTTCCACTCCCACGGGCCGGCGCTGTACTCACTCGTCCCCGAAGCGTGCGGCCCCGATCACGAGGACTACCTGGTGCTCGACGGAGAGCTGCTCGCCGCGGTCGCCCTGGGGTGGAACTTCGGCGACGGTCACCTGCACAGCGAGCAGCTCATCGCCGCGCTGCAGCGGCGGTGCGACTTCCAGCCGGGTGACGTGCGCATCGTCATCCTCGAATCCGAACCATTCGGCAAAGGCGCCCAGCAGTACCGGCTGGTCGATCCGGCCACCGGGCCGGTCGGCAGTGGTCACGTGCGGGTCCGGGACCTGCTGGAGCGTCAACCCACCGCCACCGACGTGCCGCTGTATCGCGACGAAGCGGCAGCGATCTGATCTGCTCGGGCGGGCGACCGGGCATCAGCGCCGCATCGGCCATGGGTGGAGCGTCGCCTCGGTCCCGTCGCGATGCGGCTTCACGTGTCGCACGCGACCGCCACGCCCAGCGCGGCGCAGACCGAACGCATGCGCTCGTGGCTCAGTGCGCCGAGCCGCTCGACGAGCGTTGCGATCGACACACTTTCGACCGAGTCGAGATTGACGGCGGATACGAGAGGAATCGGGTCCTCACCCGGTTCGAGAACGACCTCACTTGAAAGTCCCCGGATCGTGGTCGTACACGGAGCGACAAGTGCCCGACGAAGGCGGGGGATCGCCGCATCACGCGAAAGCACCACCACGGGACGACGGCCGATCTCCGACAGTTCACACCACCACACCTCGCCTCGTCGGGGAGTCACGGTGTGCCGTCAGCCCGAAGCCGCGGCCGTTCGAAAGGCGTCGAGATCGCCCCACGCATCCGGCTCCTCCAAGGGGTGCTCCTCGTAGCGCGCGTACTCGTTGTCGATTTCGGCGCTCCGGCGACGCGCCAGGAGCGCCCGTAAGGCCTCGTCGAAGAGGGCAGCGTCGGTGGGGGCGGAGGTGACCCGACGAGCTTCAGCCAGCGTTGCATCGTCGACGGTAGTGCTGACGCGAATCCGTGCCATGCCACAATCGTAGCATTGTGATGCGATCGATGGGCTGGAAGGCAATGTCGCCCCTCGGACGGGGTCTTCGTGCTAGCAAATGGCGATGAGCCTCGACCTCGAACGGCGTTTCGCCATCGACGACATCGATCTGGCGTGGGATCGGTGGGGACCCGAAGAGGGCACCCCGTTGGTGCTGTGCCACGGCTACACCGGCTCGTCGATGGACTTCGGCCTGCAGATCCCGCACCTCGCCGCCGCCCGGGGCGTGATGGCGTTGGACCATCGCGGCCACGGCCTGTCGACCAACACCAATGACGAGGCCGACTACGACTTCGACCGCCTCGCGGTCGATCTCGCTGCCTGGCTGGCGGCCGTCGCCGGTGGCCCGGTCGACCTGCTCGGACATTCGATGGGCGGTCGTGTCGTGCTCCAGGTCGCCCTCGACCATCCCGAACTGGTGCGGTCACTGGTGCTGATGGACACGAGCGCGGCGCAGTTCTCCAGCGACGCGGCGACCGTCGAGGTGATGGAGGGATTCCTCACGGCGTTCGATCCGACACGTGGCTTGCCGTCGCTGGTGTACGAGGGAGTCGGGCCCGAACAGGACCTGATCGAATCGGTGGTAGACGCCAAGTTCCTCGCCGGGCGGGCCGAGCGCAGTGCGATGATGGACCCGTGGGCGTTCCGAGCGCTGGGTCGCCAACTCATCGCCCCGGACCTCGTCTCACTCGTCCCGCGGCTGGGCGAGCTGGCGATGCCCGTCACCGTCGTGGCCGGATCACTCGATCACCCACTTGTCGAGTTGGCCCCCGAGATGGCCGGGGCGATCCCGGACGCGGAACTTGTCGTCATCGAGGGTGCCTACCACTCGCCGCAACTCACTCATCCCGATGAATGGCGGGCCGCGCTCGTCGCCCACCTCGCTCGCGCGGCCGCGCATCCGGCGTGACGGCGACACCTCGGGGTGGTCAGCCGAGGGTCGCGAAACCCTCGTAGAACGCCCGGAGTTTGCTGTATCTGGACGGACTCTTCGCACGCTCCCATGGGAGTGCGGCCACGCGATCCGCGTGGTCGAGTCACCTCAGTTGGGCGCGTCCGCGGGCGCGTCGAAGGGCCCGAAAATGTCCCACCCCTGGCGTATCCTGGTTCGCACAGGCGAACCAGGTGGGAGCCTCGCCCGGGCGGGTCGGGCAAGTACGAGAGGCCCCCGGGGAGACCAGCGAACCGGCGTGGATGCCGACTACCGTTGGAGGCCAAGACGATCACTCGAGTTGGGCGACTGGGGAGCCGACGACGTAGATGGGCGACGACACGACGATGATCCCGCGGGAGTTGGCGGTGTTCGAGGCGTTGCCCGAACTCGTCGTGGCGGTCGATGCCGAGCTCGTGGTCCACTACATCAATCCGTTCGCCCGCAGTTTCATGCGCCGCGGCGACGAGATGGTCGGCCGCAACATGGTCGACTACGTGCACCCCGACGACATGGAGCGAGCCGCCGAAGTGGCCGGTCTCATTCTCGACGGGTCTCTGGGGGCCGAGGTCACTCCCGCGGTCTACCGGCTGCATCGGGGCGACGGGAGCTGGGTTCCGGTCGAGATCACCGCGACCTCCCCGATCCAAATGACCGGAGGCGACAGTCGGATCATCATCCTGGGCCACTACAGCGGGGACACCGACCTGCGGAATCGCATCTTCGCGATGCTCACCGAAGGCAGGTCGAGTGACGAGATCATCGATCTGCTCCCCGATTTCGGCAACTGGCGCTACCCCGAAGCCCACTACGCGATCTCCTATCCCGATTCCGAACAGGGATGGCGACACATCGGAAGCCACGTCGCGACCGAATTGCTGGACCGATTCGACGGACCCGACACCCCGTGGGCGCGTGCCCGGATCGAAGGTGAGGCACAACACGGGTGGAGCGAACTGCCCGACGATCTACGCGACGCGGCAGCCGAGCACGGGCTGCACGGGTGCATGGTGCTCCCGGTCGCTCATCCCAGCACCGCGGAGGTGGCCGTCACCGTCGCGTGGTCGACCGATCCGACCCAGAGTGTCAACGCCCACCGCTACGCCTTGGAGCAGATGGTGAACGCCCTCGATGTCGTGTTGCAGTGGCGAGGCCATCTCACCGAACTCGAACAGGCCGCCCAACTCGACGCCCTCAGTGGCGTCGCCAACCGCGCCAGTTTCGTCCAGCGCTGCAAGGCCGCACTCGAGGGGGCCGCGCACTCCGACGAATCGGTCGCCGTGCTCTATGTCGACCTCGACAACTTCAAAGGCGTCAACGACGAGTTCGGTCATGCCACGGGTGATGCGGTCATCGTCACCGCAGCCGATCGCATGCGGGCGCTCGTCCGCCGCAGTGACCTCGTGGGCCGGATCGGCGGCGACGAGTTCGCAGTGTTGTGTGCGGGCGTGCGCGACCAGGGTGAGGTGACCGCCCTGGCCGAACGCATCGTGCGCGCACTGGCGGAGCCATTCCAGCACGACGGCAACCGGCTCGAGATGGGGGCGAGTGTGGGGGTGACCATGGCCGCCCCCGGCGTCGTCGACCCGGCGTTGCTGCTCGCCACGGCCGACCGTGCGCTGTATCAGGCGAAGGCCGATGGTCGCGGACGCTGGCGCCTCGCCTGAGGGCACGGTTCGCCGACGCTGCGAACCGATGCGGGTACGCCGTCGTTGCTCGAGCGGGGCCGGCCTTCTCGCGGCGCAACCACGCCTTAGTCTCGGGACATGGCGACGAGCTTCGAGTACTCGACGCAGGCTCGCACCTATGACACCACGCGTGCTGCGTCGCCGTCGGTGACCGCCCCGCTCGCCGCAGCTCTGGGTGCGCCAACAGGCGCGGCGCGACTCCTCGACGTCGGCGGCGGCACCGGCAACTACGCCGTGGCCCTGGCCGAGTTCGGTTGGCGGCCCGTGGTGGTCGACCGGAACCGGGCGATGCTCGAGGTGGCGGTCGACAAGGGAGTGGCCGGCGTGCAGTCCGATGCCGCCGCGTTGCCGGTCGCGACGGCTTCGGTCGATGCCGTGGTGATGATCTCGATGCTGCACCACGTACCCGACTGGCGCGCCGCGCTCGGCGAAGCGCGGCGGGTGATCAGGCCGGGGGGTGTAGCGGCCATCATGGTCTATGCCCGTGAGCACCTGTTCGTGCACGGGATCGAGGACTATTTTCCGACCACGCAGGCCCATTTCGCGGCTGGTCACCAGACGCGCAGCGAACTGGCAGAGGTGCTGCCGGATGCCGCCGTCTCGTTCGTGTTCTACGACGACCAGATCGACGGCTCGTTGGCGGCGTTGGGACGCTCCCCAGAGCGGGTGCTCGACCCGGACCTGCGCCGCCAGACCAGCTTCTTCGAATGGGCCGAACGTGAGCAGCCCGACGAGACCGCCCGCGGGCTGAGTCAACTCGCTGCCGACCTGCGTGCCGGTCATCGACTCGAAGGTCGTCACGCGTCCGAACGCGCCGCCATTGGTGACGCATGGCTCATCGCCTGGCCCGCCGGCGCCCGAGGCTGACACGGACGCGAAGTCGGCGACACCATCTCGTCAGCGGGTCGAGCTGCCCGGGTCGAGCGGCGTTGTGCCTTGCCGAAGGCTCCTACATCGACCCGCCGGATGTGCGGACCGCGGAGCGAGGGACACGTGATGGCCAGTATTCCCAGTCCACCTAGGCCGCGTGGCGCCGGCGCACAGCCGCCACGTCGGCCCGGGAAGACCTGTCCGGCGTGCAAGACGCCCGGACTGCACCCCGAGGCGCGGCGCTGCCCGGACTGCACGACCGTGCTGACCAAACCGCCGACCCCGGCAAAGGTCATCGCACTGGTGGTGATGATGGCGGTGGCAGCAGTGGTAGCGGTGATCGCATTCCGGTCGCTGATCGACGGTGTGACGCATCCGTCGACTCCGCATTCCCTGCCTTGTTTCGCGTGCGATGCGCCGATGCCGCGGAACTAGGTTCGCTGTGATGCCCGCATATCTGGACGAGTTGATCCGCGACATGGCCGACGGTCGGCACCCACCGTCGAGTCCGAGCTCCTGACGCACTCGCTTACCGAGACACCCACCGAGCCGACCGGAGCGCCGTGATGGACGAACTCGTAGCGATCAGCGAAGACCTCGGCCTGTACGACGACTGACGGCCGTCCGCATGCGCAAAACTCGCGTCCTTCTGGACGCCAACGCCCTCGTCAACGCGCGTCTCCGCGACGTGTTCCTCACCGCTGCTGAACTGGAACTCTTCGAGGTCTAATGGTCAAACGACATCCTCGAGGAAGCAGGTCGAGCGCTCAGGAAAAGCATCGGACTGGCCCCCAGCAAAGTGGACCGACTGCTCTCGGTACTCGAAGATCGCTTCCCGGATGCCTCGATGACGGACTATTCGCACCTCGAGGAGTCGCCGCTCTGCCACCCCCGTCGTAGCCCTGTTGCGCATCGAGGCTTTTTCGTATAACGTAAATAGGATGGATGCGAACGAGACGATCAATGGTGTCCCCGTCACCGAGGCCCAGATCGCCG
>DASSYG010000194.1:0-7849 GCA_035703405.1 Acidimicrobiales bacterium
GCCTGATCTTCGGCGGTGCCGCCGAGCCACCTCCCGTCGAGGCGCCGCCAGTCGAGCCGTCGTCGCCCGACATCCAGAACCCGACCTGACCTGACCTGACCTGACCTGACCTGACCTGGCCTGACCTGACCCGACCCTGGCCCCCCGGCCAACTTCGGGAGATTCTGTGCGCTATTGGCGCATTACCTCCCGAAGTCGTCGTGGTCGTCGGCCAGTTCGCTCGGGGGTGGGCCGATTGTCTGGCTGAATCGTTGGATGGTCAGTCGGTCGGCTCGGTGTCGCGGTGCACGTGGGCGTGGAGCCCGTCCCGGTCGAACACCATGACCAGTTCGGCGGGTTCATCGACGGCGACGATGGCGTGAGGGGTCATCGTGTCGAACTCGGCCGCTTCGCCGGTACGCACCTCGACGACCCGGTCACCAAGGGTCAGACGCACCGATCCGGAGAGCACGAAGAACCAGTCACGTCCCGGGTGGACCCGCGGTTCGGGCGCCGGGCCGCCGGGTTCGAGTCGCATTTTGAGGGCGGTGATCGTACCGGTGGCCCGACTCAACAACCACGAGGTGTGGCCCCCGGTGTGGTCGGCGGTGGGGCGGATGACGACGTCGGTGTCGTCGTGGGTGTCGAGCAAGGTGTCGAGATCGACACCGAGCGCGCGGGCCAAGGGAACCAGCACGTCGAGGCCGATCGTGCGTTTGCCGGTCTCGATGCGCGAGATGGTCGACGCGCTCAGATTGGTGAGATTCGCGAGGTCGTCCAACGACCATCCGACGGCGCGGCGGAGGCCGCGCAAGCGGGTGCGAACGACGGCCTCGATGTCGGGTTCGCCGCTCATCTCACTCGCTCCATGCGGTTCCTGCGAAACATCCAATTCTTGCGAATGTTGCAAACTGGTTTGCAGCGCATGGGCGGAACCCTAGCTTGACGATCATGAGCAACCACACACCTGAGAACGTCGAACGCCACGCTGACGTCTGTGTCGTCGGCGGGTCGGCCGCGGGCCTCGCCGCGGCGTTGCAGATCGCCAGACAACGCCGTTCGGTGATTGTCGTCGATGCCGGCGAACCGCGCAACGCCCCGGCTGCCACCATGCACGGCTACCTGGGTCTCGACGGCATCCCGCCCGCAGACCTGGCCGCGGCCGGTCGTGACGAGGTCCGCACCTACGGCGGCGAAATCCTCGCCGGAAGCGTGACCGCCGTTCGGCACGACCCCGACGGCGACTTCCGGATCGAACTCACCGGCGGCATCATCGTGCACGCCCGCCGCGTCGTCGCCGCGACGGGGCTGATCGACGAACTCCCCGACATCGACGGGCTCGCCGAGCACTGGGGCGGCGACGTCATCCACTGTCCGTTCTGTCACGGCTACGAAGTCCGCGACCGACGCATCACCGTGATCCTCACTCACCCCACCGGACTCCATCCGGTGACCCTGTTCGGTCACCTCACCGACGCTCTGGTCGTCGTCGTCCACGACGCCCGGGCCATCACGCCAGCGCATCTGCAACCATTGCGTGCGGCAGGTGTGAAGGTCCGCGGAGGGCCGGCGCGCCGGGTCGTCACCGCCGCGGACGGCCATGTCTTTGGCGTCGAGTTGGCCGATGGGACCGTGATCGAGACCGACGTCATCGCGGTCGGTCCGCGCTTTCGTGCTCGCGCCGAGGTGTTCACGCCATTGGGTGTCGCGGCCGAGCCGCACCCCAGCGGACTCGGCACGACCTTGGCGACCGATGATCTCGGAAGGACGAGTGTGCCGGGGCTGTATGCAGCCGGCAACGTCACCGACCCGATGCAGCAAGTCCTCCACGCAGCGGCCGGAGGCTCCAGGGTGGGGGCGATGGTCAGCTCCGATCTCGCCACGCAAGACCAACAGCTCGGCACGACTCGGTACGCAGGGGAAGTCGACTGGGACCAGCGCTACAGCGGGGAGCAGCTCTGGAGCGGCCGCCCCAACGGCAACCTCGTCGCCGAGGTCGCCGACCTCGTACCCGGTCGGGCGCTCGACGTCGGCGCGGGCGAAGGCGGTGACGCGCTGTGGCTGGCCGAGCAGGGATGGGCAGTCGTCGCAAGCGATGTCTCCTCACGCGCGCTGGAACGGATCGCCACCGAGGCCGACCGGCGGGACGTGATCGTCGAAACCCTCCACGTCGACGCGAACGCCGTCGGCGCCTACGCCGACGAACCCGATGGCCCCGCACCCGATGGCCCCGCACCCGATGGCCCCGAACCCGACGGTCGGCAGGCCTTCGATCTGGTGACGGCGTCGTACGCGTCGATTCCACGGACCCCCGATCATCGGGCCGTCTCCAACATCCTCGGCGCGGTCGCGCTCGGCGGCATTCTGGTGGTGATCAGCCACGACGTCGCGGCAATGCGCGCGCCGATCGACGTCCACGTCGGCAGCCAGGCCTACGACGTGGACGCCTATGAACGGGTCGCGGACTTCGCCGCGGTGGTCGAGGCGTCGGACGACTGGATCGTCGAGGTCGACGCCCTGCGGCCCCGGCCACCCGGCGCGGCATCCGAACACCACATCGACGACATCGTGTTGCGAGCCCGGCGCATCAGATGACGCGTCTGGGACCTGGACCTGCCGGCTACTTCGTGGCGCAGTTGTCGGGTGCGGGTTCGCCGGCGAAGCGGCCTGCGATCCAGGAGGCAATCTCGCGGCGACCCTGATCGATCTCGGTCCCATGGTCGGCGCCGGGAATCATCAGGTACTGCGTGGTCTGACCGAGCTTGCACAAACGATCACAAACGATCACGGACGGCTTCGGCACGGGCCGGGACGACGTAGTTGTCCTTGGTTCCCGAGAACAGGAAGATCGGACTCGGCGCCTTCACCTGCCCGGGGTCGTTCTCACGGACGACCGTCGCGGCAGCCTCGGTGGTGATCGGGTCCCTCGGCGCCCTGGTCGGCGGACCCCGCTCACTAGGGTGGCCCCGTGGCCCAAACGGATGCCGAGTTTGGGACTGAGTTCGTGTCACCATCGGCTCGGCCGCTCCGATGGCTCTTCAGGGCGATGGTCGCGATCACGGTGAGCCCGATCGTCGTCGCAGCCGTCCGCAATGGTCTGACCGGGTGGGAGCCGACCGTCGACGCCGCCACGACCGCCGTTCGGGTACGCGACGTCTTCTCGGTGCACTTCCCGTTGATCGGGATGGCCGCGCTCCCGTCGCGGACGGCCGACAGCATGTTCTCGTTTCCGGGCGCCCTCGAGCTGTATGCGCTTGCGGTGCCAGTGAAGCTGTTCGGACTCGTGTGGGGATTGCAGATCGGCATGGCGGTCATCAACTCGGCCGCCGCGATTGCCGCACTGTGGCTCCTGCGCCGCCGGCTGGGTGAGAAGGCGGCCATCGTGGCAGCCGTGTTCCTGGCCTCGTTGCTGTGGACGGCCGGAAGTGAAATTCTCGTCGATCCCATGCCGCTCCACATGGGGATCGTGCCGATGTTCACGCTCCTCATCGCCGTGTGGGCGGTTGCCGACGGTGACGCGCCGGCGGTGGTCGTGCTGGCGGTGGTCGCCAACTACCTGTTCCTCGGACAGCTCAAGTTCGTGCTGGTCGTCCCGCTGCTGGTGGGTTTTGCACTCGTGGCGTGGGCGGTGCGCAACCGGAACGACCGACGGAACGATGCCGCACGCTGGCGAACACGATGGCGTGGCGAACGCCGATGGCGGTGGGGGGCGGCGATCATCACGGTGCTCGCCTGGCTCCCCCCGCTGATCGACCAGTTCTTCGTCTCGGGGAATCTCGGCAATATCCTCAGAGCGGGCCTGTCGGGCAAGGTCGACGGCTTGCAGGCTTCGGCGGCCGCGCCGACCGTGACGGGCGCCCTGGGTGTGATGACGTCGGTCACGGCGGTCCCCCCGGCATGGCTGCCTCCGAACTTCGTCGATCCTCCCTTCGACGCTCTCGGCGGCGGCACTCCCTTCGTCGTCGGCCTGCTCGGGGGGCTGGTGCTGTTCGGTCTGCTGGGATGGGTGGCCATCGGCGCCGCGCGTCTCGGCGATCGGAGTCTCCAGACCGCGGTCGCCACCGGCGTGGTGGCCTGGGGGGCCTATCTGATCACTGCTCTCCGGAATCCGCACTCGGCCGGGTTCGTCGCGAAGTACTTCTACGGCGTGTGGTCCCTGGCGGTGTTCCTGTGGATGATCGTGGTCCTCGGTGTGATCCGGACCGTTCCGGGGATACTCGATTGGATCCGACCGCGTTCACGCGGCCTGTTGGCCGCGCTGAGTGTGATGGTCCTGGTGGTCGCGGGACTTGCATGGCCTGTCGCAGATCATCGTCAAGTCCAGTTGGCGCCCTTGAACGACGTGTCCCATGACGTGCGCACCGCGGTGGGAAGTGATTTCCGCGACCATGGTCCAGTGCTGGTCGAGACCGATTCGTTGACACGCTTCTTCCGACCCTCGGTGCTGCTCGGCCTCCAGGACGCTGAGACCGAGTTCCGCGTCGGAGGGGACTACTCGGTACAGCAGTTCGGTCGTCGGCGTAGTCAGCCGATCCACCAGGACGCGGTCGCACGTCTGGTGTTGACCGTGTCCGAGCATCCGACCGAACCCGGGACCCGACTGGTCGAGACGTTTCCGCTCCGGAGCCGAGTACTCGCTCCGGATCGATTCGCCGAGGACACCGAGAAGGTGCGCTCCTGGGTGGACTCGATCGATTCGTTGAAACTGGACCTCGGTCCGGTCGAGGCGAGTCCGATCGCGGCCTTCTGGAAGTTGGCGATCGCACAACTCTCGGAAACGGCGCTGGCAGACGGCGCCCTGATCGAGAATCCGGTGTTCCTCTCGGTCTTCACGATTGCCCAGCCGATGCTGCATCGCAGGCTGTTGCACGTGCCGGACATGAGCCTCCGGGAACTCGAGCGATGGGCGAATGACATGCTCGCCACCCACACCAAGATGCACCTTTACGAGGTGCCGCGGTGACCGGCGAGCGTGAACGTCACGGCGTTCTGAGGGCGCGGGGTCTCCCAGGCGCGAGTTCTGTACTCGATGGTCGCTGAAGGGACCGCCCCGGGCAACGCCGCGATGGACCGGCGCAGGGACCCGGTGCGCTGGACCTATCGAGTCATCGTGGCGCTCGCCGTGACACCGATCGTCATCGCCGCGATCCGGAACGGTGTGTCGGGGTGGCAGCCGACGCTCGACGCGGGGATCACCGCGGTTCGGGTCCGTGACGTGTTCTCGGCCCACCCGCCGCTCGTCGGCCTGGCAGCCCAGACGTCGTTCGAGTCGTCAGCCCAGTACTCGTACCTCGGAGCGTTCGGCTTCTATCTGTTGGCCGTGCCGGTACGCCTGCTCGGCGTGACCTGGGGTCTGTTGCTGGGAATGGCTGCGATCAACTCGGCTGCGGTGGTGGCCGCATTGTGGCTGGTGCGACGGCGGGTCGGTGAACGGGCCGCGATGCTGGCCGGCGTGATCGTGGCATCACTGCTTTGGACCGTGGGGTCGCAGATGCTCATCGAGCCCACGCCGGTCGCGGCCGGGATCGTGCCGATGTTCGCGCTGTTGGTCGCGGCGTGGTCGGTGGCCGACGGTGACGCGGCGGCATTGGTCGTGGTGGCTGCCATTGCCAACTATCTCGTCCTCGGGCATCCCAAGTTCATCGTGGTGGTGCCGCTGTTGTGCCTGTACGCGGTGATCATGTGGGTGCGGGGACGATTGCGCCTGCGCGCCGATGATCCGACGGCATGGCGGGACCAGTGGAAGATCGATCGTCGCGTGCTGGTGGGTTGCGGTGTGCTCACGGCGTTGGCGTGGCTCCCCCCGCTGGTCGATCAGTTCCGAGCCGGTGGCGGCAACCTGGGCAAGGCGATCCATGCGGCGGTGTCCGGGCAAGCGCAGGACCTGCAAGTGGGCGCGGTCCAGCCCACGTTCACCGGCGCGCTCGGGATGCTCACCTCGGTCACCGCAGTACCTCCGGCCTGGCTGCCACCCAACTTCGCCCATCCCCCGTTCGATCGCCTGGGCGGAGGCACCCCCTTCGTCGTCGGGCTGGTGTGTGCGGCGCTACTGGTCGCCCTGTTGGGTGTGGTGGTTGGCTCGGCGTCGCGGCGGGAAGACCGCACCGTGGTCCGCGCGGTCGCCACCGGGGTCGTGGCGTGGATTGCGTACCTGATCACGGCCACCCAGAATCCCGACGCGTACGGGTTCCGTGCCCGGTACTTCTACGGGCTGTGGCCGCTGGCCGCGTACCTGTGGTTGGTGGTGGCGATCGGTCTGGTTCGTGCCTGTCCGAGCGTGGTGACGCGCCTTCGTGTCCGCTCGTCGGCCACCACTGGTGGGTTGGTGCTGGCGGTGCTGGCCGTGGTGGGTCTGTCGGTGCCGTATGCGGATCATGCCGAGGCGAAGTCGGCACCGCTCGTGCCTGCCGCTACGGCGATCCGGCACACCGTCGCCACTGAGATGGCCGGGTCGGGCCCGACGCTGGTACCGGTCGATTTCACGACAAGTCGGTTGTGGCCGGCGATCCTGCTCGGATTGCAGGACTCCGACGTGCCGATCCGGGTTTCTGGGCCGATCATGGTGCAGCAGTTCGGCTCGGCTCGCGACCAGGACGCGCATCACGACGCCACGCGCATGCTCGTGCTGCGCCAGTCGTCGATGCCGGCTCCGCCGGGCGGACGCCGGATCGGCACGTTCGCGACGAAGGTGCGCCTGCTCTCACCGGGACGCTTCGCGGTCGACACGGCGAAGATGCGTGCGTGGGCATCGTCGATCGACCAGATGCGGATCAACCCGCATCTGGTCGCCTCGCGCGGCATGCGGAGCATCCTGGACGCCTCACTGGCGACGCTGGGCCGTGATGCTCCGCACGGCGAGGCGTTGGTCGCCGACCCGACACTTCTCGGGCTGTTGGTGACCGCGCAACCGTTTCTCAGGGAACCCATCTTCGACGTGCCGGGCATGAGCGCTGATGAGCTCGCGCTCTGGGCGACCGACGCCTATGGGATGCAGGGGGAAACCGTGCTCTATGAGGCGCCCGTGCCTGCGGGTTGAGCGCAGGCCGCCGCAGGTCGGAAGCCCCTCACGGGATCTCCGGGGCGCTCTCCGATGCCACTCGAGCGGTGCGCGAGAATCCCGATCGGGTCGGTCGCGGCGCCTTGAGCTGATCCGCCATCGGCAGTGCTTCGGGGACGATGGCCGGCACAAGGGTGGTGTCGGCGCGGATGTCGTCATGGCGTTGCAGCCAGGTCAGGAACGTTGCCGCCCCGAGCGCGAACACCAGGTGGGCGGTCGCCAGGATCCACGGGGTGAACTGCTGGTGGGCATCGGAGTCGATGGCGGTCCAGGCGAACGCCTGGACGACCCAGACACAGGCTCCGATGCCCACGCCGATCAGGACGACGATACCTGCGTCGAGCTGGCCCCGATCGACCAACCAGGCAATCGTCGTGCCCACGATGGTCGACATGGCCAGGTGAATGAGCAGCCCCAGCTCGAACGCCGCCAAGGTGAAGGTGCCGCCGATCGGCGCGTCGGGCCAGAAGGTGTGCGCGAACAGGTTCGCGACGCTGAAGAAGCCGCGTCCGGTTGCCCACATCGCCGTCATGGCGAAAAGGGCCATCGCCCCTCCACCCACCAATCCGATCAGGAATCCGAATCGAAGGATCCGTCTGTTCATCGCCCGCTCCACTCTCGTTGTCTGCGTGACGGAGCCAGTATGCAGGCACCCGAGTTCTAAAGTCAAGAGAGATTGGAAGAAACCGAGACCAGGCGCTTTCCGGTGTCGCCGGAACGATCCACCGACATTTCAGGGGGTGAAATCGAAGAACGCGTCGATGAGCCGTGCGCCGGTCGGCTCGATCCCCGCGAGTGCGTCTGGAGACACTG
>DASSYG010000244.1:0-2706 GCA_035703405.1 Acidimicrobiales bacterium
TGGCGGAGACCCCGCTCGGCCGCGCCGGACGACCGGAGGAGGTGGCACGTACCGTCGCCTACCTTCTGGGCGACGACTCCACCTATGTCACCGGAGCCGAGATCCCGGTCGACGGCGGCGCATCCGCGCACGGCGGCGTGAAATCCGTCTCCGACGCGCTCGCCCCGACCCCACAACCACTCGACAGGATTGAGCCATGACCACCGAGTACCCCTTGGACCGCACCGATCCCGAAGGCGCAATTGGCGCCGCGGCGAAACGGTGCTCGAACTGGGGACGCTGGGGCCCGGACGACGTCCGCGGCACCATGAACTTCCTCGACGACGTCAAGCGCGCACACGCCGCCACCCTGGTACGTCGAGGGACGTCGTTCTCGCTGTCACAGAGATTCGACATGGACGGCCCCCAGAAGGGATGGCGCCGCCGCACCAACCCGGTCCACACAATGCTGGACACCGGAACCGACGCACAGGCAGGCATTCAGGGTTTCCCGCACGGACTCGGTGGCGCCGACGATGTGGTGGCGATGCCGTTGCAGTGCTCCACCCAGTGGGACGGCCTGGGTCACATCTTCGATCACGGCGTCGCGTGGAACGGCCGACCGGCCGGCGAGGTGGTGACCTCCGCCGGTGACGCGTTCACCGGAATCGAGACCGTCGCGGACGCCATCGTGGGCCGTGGCGTCCTGCTCGACGTCGGACGAGCGATCGGAGAGAACGGCGAACTGCCGGACGGCTTCGCCATCACCACCGCACACCTGGAGGCGACCATCGACGCCCAGGGGCCGACCTCCACGGTCGGTCGCGGCGACATCGTCCTCGTCCGCACAGGGCAGTTGACCCGCGCCCGACGCGACGGGTGGGGCGACTACGCAGGCGGCGCCGCCCCCGGACTGTCGTTCATGACGACCGACTGGCTTCACGGCACCGAGATCGCCGCCATCGCGACGGACACCTGGGGCTTCGAAGTACGCCCCAACGAGTTCGACGTCGCCTTCCAACCGCTGCACCAGGTCGCCATCCCCAACATCGGACTCTTCCTCGGCGAGATGTGGGATCTGGATTCGCTTGCCGCGGACTGCGCCACGGACGGCGTGTACGAGTTCTTCCTCACCGCCGCACCGATTCCCATCACCGGGGCGGTCGGATCACCAGTGAACCCGATCGCGCTCAAGTGACCGGAAGGCTTGCAGGCAAGGTCGCCGTCATCACCGGCACCGCGGGTGGGCAGGGACGTGCGGCCGCACTCCGATTTGCGGCCGAGGGCGCCCTCGTCCACGGCTGCGACGTGCAGGTCGACGGGGCACGCGACACCGTGGACATGGTCCGCGCTGCGGGCGGTGTCATGTCCGACGCTTCACCGGTCGATCTGACCGACGAGACCGCGACGAAGAACTGGATCGACTCGGTAGCCGCGGAGTATGGCCGCATCGACATCCTGTACGCGAACGCCGGGGCCACCGAGTTCTCCGCCGTCGAGGACACGACGCTGCGGAGTTGGCACTTCGTTCTCGCGCACGAGATGGACGTGGTCTTCCTTCCGGTCAAGCACGCCTGGGGCCATCTGAAGCGGTCGTCGGCAGCGGCGGTCCTGCTGGTCGGGTCGACCGCCGGCGTGACGGGATCGACGACCAACGGCCGGATTGCGCACACCGCGACGAAGGGTGCCGTGGTTGCGATGACGAAGCAACTCGCGGCCGAAGGCGCGATCCACGGCATCAGGGTCAACAGCGTCAGCCCCGGGATGATCCGCACGCCGGGCAGCGAGTCCAACCTGCTGTCGTCGTCACATCCGATGAACCGGATCGCTCGGAAGATTCCGCTGGGCCGGATCGGTGATCCCGACGAGGTGGCACAGTGCGCCGTCTTCCTGGTCTCGGACGAGGCTTCCTACGTGACCGGAGCAAATCTCATGGTCGACGGCGGCTGGTCCGCCGTCCTCCCCGGCTGAAGCCCTGTCCACCCGTAGGCTCGCGCTACCGGTGGACAGGAAGGACGACGGCAACACGATGAACCTCGTAAACCTCGATCTCAACCTCCTCGTATCCCTGGACTCGCTACTTCGTGAGCGCAGCGTCACCAGGGCGGCCGCCAGTATGGGCCTGAGCCAGCCCGCACTGAGCGCGGCATTGGCCAAGCTGCGGCGCCACTTCGGTGACGATCTCCTGGTCCGTTCCGGCAACAGCTATCTCCTGACCCCTCTCGCCGCGCAACTCCGCGAACAGTGTTCTGTTGCACTGGCAGACATCGAACGGGTATTCGCAGCGGTCCCGGAGTTCGACCCTGCGGATTGTGAACGCGAGTTTCACATCCTCAGTTCGGATTACGGGTCCGCTGTACTCGCGGCCGCCCTGTCCGCGGCGCTCGCGGCGCGAGCGCCCCGAGCGCGGCTGCGGTTCGAACAACATTCTCCGGAGATCGTCGAGGAGGCTACCGAGCGACTGCGGTCTGCCGACCTCATCTGGATTCCTCACGGGTTTCTCGGCGATCTGCCCCACATGGACCTCTACACGGACCGGTGGGTGTGTATCGCAGACGCCGACAATCCCGACATCGACGGCGAACTCAGCCTCGACAACCTACGGACGCTGCCGTGGGTCGTGAACTACCGGACACCGACCGCCTATACGCCGGCCACCCGTCAAATGGAGCTGCTCGGAATCGAACCCCAGGTCCAGTTGGTCACCGACTCATTCACTGCGCTACC
>DASSYG010000314.1:0-6455 GCA_035703405.1 Acidimicrobiales bacterium
GTCCTCGTCGACGCGGGTGACGGTGAGGCCACACCGGTCGTCTGTGGGGCCTCGAACATCTCGGTGGGCGACGTGGTGCCATTCGCCACCGTGGGCACGGTCCTGCCCGGTGATTTCGTGATCAAAGCCCGCAAGATGAAGGGCTCGCCGAGCCAGGGGATGCTGTGTTCGACGCGAGAGTTGGGTCTGGGAGACGACCACGAAGGCATCTGGCTGCTCGATGGTGACCTGCCACTCGGCGTGCCGCTACGTGAGGCGATCGGGATGGAACCCGACGTGTGTTACGACCTCGAGGTCAACCCGAACCGCCCCGACGCGATGAGCGTCGCCGGCGTGGCACGGGACGTGGCGGCACGACTGGGTGTGCCCTTCACCCGCCCGTTCCCCGAAGTCCCGACCGACGGGTTGCCGACGAGCAATGCCGTGTCGATCGAAATCATCGACGGCGATCTGTGTGGACGGTTCCATGCCAGTGTGCTGCGCGGGGTGACGGTGGGCGAGTCGCCACAGTGGATGACGACGCGGCTCACCCAGTTGGGCATGCGCCCGATCAACGCGTTGGTCGACATCTCCAACTACGTGATGCTCGAGTTGGGCCAGCCCAACCATCCTTACGATCTGGCGAAGGTTCCGGGCGGCGGGCTACGGGTGCGGCGAGCCGCCACGGGTGAAACCTTGGTGACCCTCGACGACATCGAGCGCACCTTCACCACAGATGATCTGTTGATCTGTGCCGCGGACGATACACCGGTGGGCATCGCCGGGGTGATGGGCGGGGCGAGTTGTGAGATCGAGGCGTCGACGACCGACGTGTTGTTGGAGAACGCCTGGTTCCTGCCCATGGCGATCAGCCGCACGTCACGTCGACTGGGGCTGCGCACCGAAGCGTCGGCCCGCTTCGAAAAAGGCGGTGACCCCGAGGTGCTCGAGCTGGCCGCGGCCCGCTTCGCGCAGTTGGCCGCCGAGATCTGCGGGGCCACGCCGGCTGCGGGCGCGGTCGTCGCCGAGGGCGAGGTGCCGGCCCGTGAACCGGTCCGGGTCCGTACCGGTCGGGTCAACGCCCTGCTCGGGACCGACCTGGCGGCACCGGTCATGCGGGAGTTGCTCGAGCCGATCGGGTTCGCCACGAGCGACGCCGGTGACGATTTCGACGTGACGGTACCGTCGTGGCGGTACGACTCGAAGGTCGAAGTCGACGTGGTCGAAGAGATCGCTCGCCTGCACGGCTATGCGAACATCGCCCCCCGACCACTCAGCACGGCCCGGGTCGGGCGGCTCACCGAGTGGCAGACCGAACGGCGGGCGCTGCGGCGGGCGATGATCGGACTGGGTCTTTCCGAGATCCAGCCGATGCCGTTCCTGGCGCCTGACGATCTGGGCAAGTGCGGTCTCGAGGTCGAGGGCATCGAGTTGTTGAACCCGTTGGTGGCCGCCGAGTCGGTGTTGCGGCCGTCGCTGTTACCCGGGCTCATCGAGGCCGTCGGCGCGAACGCGCAGCGGCGTCAGCATGATGTCGCGTTCTTCGAGATCGGCCATATCTTCGGTACGCCGGAGACCGGTGAGCTCCTGCCCGACGAACGCGAGCGGATCGCGGTGATCCGCGCGGGGCGTGACGCCACCGCAGCGGTCGAAGCCTGGCAGGCGATCGTCGACACCTTGGCGATTCCCGACGCCCACCTCACCAACGAAGCGGTCCCCGGTTTGCACCCCACCCGTTCGGGTCGGGTCGTCGTCGCCGGTGAGGTGATCGGGGAGATCGGTGAGATCGACCCCGAGGTTGCCAACGCGTTCGGAGTCGACCAGCGCTGTGCGTGGTTGTCGGTCGACCTGACGAGGCTGGCGGTGCTGCCCCACGGCGAGCGCCCGTACCGCACGGTGAGTCGGTATCCCTCTGCCGATGTCGATCTGGCCTTCGAGGTCGACGACGCAGTTGGTGTGTACGAGGTCGAGGCGACCCTGCGTGGCGCGCTGGGGGAGCGCTTGGCCGATCTGGAGCTGTTCGACGTGTTCCGTGGCGATCCGGTCGGCGAAGGTCGCCGCAGCCTGGCGTTCACGCTGCGCTTCGAAGCCGCCGATCACACGCTCGCCGACACCGAGGTCGCCGAAGCCCGCCAAACGGCGATCGACGCCGTCCTCGCCGCGCACCCCGCCACGCTGCGCGGCTGAACAAGCCGGACACGGTATGCCACCCTGGTAGCATCGGGAGTATGAAATTGAGTATCAGCGTGCCGGACGACGATGTCGCGTTTGTCGATGACTATGCGGCGACGCATCAGGCGTCGTCGCGCTCTGCGGTGATCAGGCAGGCGTTGACATTGCTACGAGCCTCCGAACTCGAAGCGGCGTATGCCTCGGCGTTCGACGACTGGTCCCGCGACGATACAGAAGTCTGGGAAACGACCACAGCCGACGGGTTGATCTGATGGTCCGACGCGGTGATGTCGTCTGGGTCGACTTCGAACCGGTACGAGGATCGGAGTCGAACAAGCGGCGGCCCGCGGTCGTCATCAGCAACGACGGCGCCAACGCGACCGTGAGCCGCACCGGTCGAGGCGTCGTGACCGTGGTCCCGATCACATCGAACGTTGCGGTGATCCATCCGTTCCAGGTGTCCATTCCCCAGGACACCTGTGGCTTGAAGCAGCCGTCGAAGGCGCAGGCCGAACAGGTGCGCTCGGTAGATGTCGCGCGATTGAGTGGCCCCATCGGTCGGCTCTCCTGGTCGCTCCGCGACGACCTGGACGATGCACTCCGTCTGCATCTCGCTCTCTGAGGGCATGGTCGACAGGCCGGCCGTCTTCGGCGAATTCGCAAAGCCCGAGGCGATGTCGGCGCGGGCACTGCGGGCTCAAGTTGCAAAAAGTTGGCGGAAAGACTGGACTGGAGAGGTCGAATCGACCAAACCTGGGGAGTTGTGACACAACCATGGCGACCGAGACCGAAAGCAAGGACTGCACCGCGCTGAGCGATTCGGAAATGGCCGAGATGGCGGATCTCTGCGCTTGTACTCCGCATTGCTACGAAGTCGGACTGCTGTCCAAACAAGCCGAGCAGTGGGTGCTGGTCACCCAGGTCCGAGAAAAGGACAAGCTACGCGGCTTCGCGTTCTCCACACTGGAACGCATTGGCGGCACCCCGGCGGTGATCTTCGGTCTGGCGTCGGTGACGCGCAACGCCAAACGGTCCACGGTGCTGCGGGCGATCATGACCGAACAATTGCGGCGGGCCGTCATGGCCTTCCCCGACGAAGACGTCCTCATCGGTGCCCGCATGGGTTCGGCGGACGCGTTCGAAGCCTTCCGCTCCCTCGTCGACATCGTGCCGCGGCCCGGCTACAAGGCCAACGGCGAAGAGCGGGCCTGGGGCAAACGTCTGCTCAAGCGGTTCGGCCTTCCCATGAAGGGTTACGACGAACGCGCCTTCATCGCGAAGACCGACGACAACCCGCCGGTGCTGCTCTCGCACGAATCGCTCGACACCGAAACGATCGATGTCGGCGTGGCCGAACTGTTCGACAAGGTCGACCCCTCCAAGGGAACGCTGCTCATCGGCTTCGGTTGGGCGCTCGCCGACGACCTGGAGAAGCTCGGCGACTGAGCCGTTCCCCTGAATGGCGCCGGAAGTGAACGGACGCGGCGCCGACATGACTGCGCGGAGTCTCACCGAGATCGTCCGGGCTCGGCGGATGAGGCGGGTGTTTTCGCCCGCAGCTCTCGAGCGGGATTGGCTCGATGCGACGCTCGATCTGGCCCGGCAGGTGCCCTCGGCGGGCAACGCCCAAGGACTCGAGTGGCTCGTACTCGATACGTCCGAAGCCACCGAGAAGTACTGGTCGATCACGCTGGGGGAGCGACGGGCCGGGTTCACCCATCAGGGCCTGCTCGCCGCGCCGGTGCTGGTGGTCGCTATCGCCGACCCTGGCGCGTACGTGGCACGGTATGCCGAGACCGACAAGGCGCAGACCGCGCTCGGTACGACCGCTGATGCGTGGAACGTGCCCTATTGGTGGGTCGATGCGGGTATGGCGATCCAGACGCTGTTGCTGGTTGTGGAGGATGCCGGCCTGAGCGCGTGCTTCTTCGGGTTGTTCGACCACGAGGACGCCGTGCTCGCAGCGCACGGCGTGCCCGCGGGCAGACGGGCGGTGGGCACGATCGCCATCGGCCATCGCGCCCACGGTGGCGAAACCCCGGGCCGTTCAGCGACCCGACCGCGACGTACCGACGTCATCCATCGCGGCCGGTGGTGAGTCGGGGACGAGCGCTAGTCGCCGAGTGTCGCTATGAGCAGGGCCGGGTCGGTGGTGGGGAGATCACAGACCTGATTGCGACAGACCATGGCGCCCGGAGCCCCGGCCGGCTCGTAGCGGACGACGGTATCCGGGCGCCACGTCGAGCGGTAGGCCGTGAGCACCGTGTCGGTGACCGCCCCGGTGCCCGAGATCGTCACCTCGACCGTGCCCGGGTCGAGCAGGGGGACCGCAACCAACAGGTGCGCGAACGCGGTTGGGTGCTGGCCGGCGAAGCGGCCGGTCAGCGCCAAGACACTCCGGGCCGCATCGAGATAGCGCTCCTCGGTGACGATCGCACCGAGCCGTGCGAGCGCCACCGCCGCGGCGCTGTTCGCTGATGGCGCCGGAGTGTCCTGGACGTCTTTCTGGCGGGCGATGAGGGTCTCGCCATCGTGGGCCGTGGTGAAGAACCCGCCACCCTCGGTGTCGGCGTAGGCCGACAGCAGGGTCTCGGCGCAGGCCCGGGCCTGATCCAGCCAACGGTCGGTGCCCGTCGCCTCGTACAGGCGGGTGAACGCGTCGCACAGGGTCGCCAAATCGGCCGCGAAAGCCCGCGGCCCCGGACCGCCCTCCGGGTGCCACGACCGGTGCCAGCCGGCATCATCGCGCAGGTTCCCCACCAGGAAGTCCGCGCACGCTTCCGCGGCCGACAACCAGTCTGGCTCGTCCAAGGCGATCGCCGCTTGGGCGAGTGTGATGATCATCAACGCGTTCCACTCGGCGAGGACCTTGTCGTCCAGCCCGGGGCGGATCCGCTGCTCCCGCGCTGTGAACAGTGCGGCCCGGGCCCGCTCGACGGCGGGAGGTCTGATCAGCTCGGTTCGATTGTCGAGACGATGCAGGATCGAGGTGCCCTCGAAATTGCCCTCGTCGGCGACCGACCACCATTCCAGCGCCGCCTCGGCGGCTTCAGGATCGTCGGCGAGCACGTGGTTGATCTCGTCGGGCGTCCACACCGAGAAGCTGCCCTCGACACCGTCGGCATCGGCGTCCTCCGACGAGGCGAAGCCGCCGTCATCGAGGCGAAGGTCACGGAGCACGTAGTCGACGGTCTCGGTGATGACCTGACGGTGCCGGTCCAGACCGACGAGCTGCCAGGCATGGGTGTAGGCGCCGAGCAGCAGTGCCTGGTCCGAGAGCATCTTCTCAAAATGCGGTACGAGCCATTTCGCATCCGTCGCGTAGCGGGCGAATCCGCCACCGAGATGGTCGTAGATGCCGCCCGCTGCCATCGCATCGAGCGTGTCGACAGCCACCTTGAGCGCCGCGTCATCGGCGTGACGGACGAACGCGCCGAGCAGCACGTCGATCGCCATGGGCTGCGGGAACTTCGGCGCGCCGCCGAAGCCGCCCCAGCGTGGCTCGTACAGCGCCACGAGGTTCGCGACGGCGTTGTCGACATCGGCGATCGTCGGCAACTCGGCCGATTCGAACGTCGTCGAACGCAGATGATCGACTACCGCCGCAGCCTGGGTGAGCACCTGCTCACGGGAGTCCTCCCAGGCCGCGGCGAGTGCCGCACAGATCTCGCCGAATCCGGCCTGGCCGTTGCGGCCCCGAGCCGGAAAGTAGGTGCCACAGAAGAACGGCTCGCCGGCCGGTGTGGCGACCACGGTCATCGGCCAGCCACCCGATCCGGTCATGGCCTGGGTGGCTTCCATGTACACGGCGTCGATGTCGGGGCGTTCTTCGCGGTCGACCTTGATGTTCACGAACGACTCGTTCATGATCTCGGCGATGCGTTCGTTCTCGAACGATTCGTGTGCCATGACGTGGCACCAGTGACAAGCGGCGTAGCCGATCGAGATCAGCACCGGGCAGTCGCGGCGCTCGGCCTCGGCGAAGGCCTCGTCGCCCCATTGCCACCAGTCCACCGGGTTGTCCGCGTGCTGGCGGAGATAGGGAGACGACGCTTCGGCGAGTCGGTTGGCCATGGTCGCGAGGGTAGTGGTGATCCGGCAGTGCGACTTTTCGAAGGAGACGTACGTGCGTATTCCATCCTGGTGGTGGAAGTGACGCCCGCCGCGGGTGACCAGGGATGGAGCTGGCAGACTGACGGGCGAGCTGACAGGTAGGAGAGGCCGTGGGCACACCGATCACGAACCGCATGAGTGACGCCGACGCATTGATGTGGACGATCGAGCGGGATCCGCTGTTGCGATCG
>DASSYG010000061.1:0-9518 GCA_035703405.1 Acidimicrobiales bacterium
CGATTCGGGACGGTCGTGACACGTCGCACAATCCGCGGTGTTCCAGTAGGCCGCGTCCAGATCGCCGATTTGCGCGGCGGTCATGGAATGGACCTCTCCGGTGCCGCTCGTGGTGCGATCCACGGTGTCGTCGTGGATCACGACGGGCACGTCATCGGCGCTGAGCTGCACGTCCATGTCCAAGATCGGGACGCCGGCCTCGGTGGCGCGGCCGAACGCGAACAGCGTCTCCTGGGGGTTCTCGTCTTCACCGCCCGCGTGGGCGACCGGCGCGATCCGTCGTTGCAGCCACGGGTTGTCGTCTCCGGGGGACGGTGATGCGCCGCTGAACGGGGCGAGCGACGCGACCATCACGCCGACCACCACCATCGAGATCACACCTCGGCCGGCCAGGTTCCTGGGACGTACGCGCATCTGGTGACACCTCTTCGTCGATCGGGATCGTCAGACGACCCTAATCGGAAGGGGTCTCACAGCCCGCGCAGGTGGCCGGCCTCGTTGATCGACGCCAGCCTGAAGTTCTTGCCGTTCCAGATGATGCGCGACACGCTCGTGTAGGCGGGAGCGAAGAACATCTCCCGCTCGGTGCCGAGCACTCGGGCGAGTGTGGCGTTGATCACCCCGCCGTGGCTGACCACCGCGACCCGTTCCGCGTCGAGATCCGCGAGGTGTCGGTCGAGAGCGGTCACGACCCGCTCCTGGAAGTCCGCCCGTCGATCCGCACCCTCGGCTCCGAACCAGTCGGCCCGCAACTGGACCATGTGGGGGTCGTCGCGTTGGAGTTCCTCGAGCGGGATGTAGACGTGCGTACCCCGGTCGAACTCGCAGAAATCCTCGTCCTGGTGGGTCACCAAGTCGAAGGCGTCGCCGAGATGTTGCGCCGTGTCGATGGCCCGGTTCATCGTGGAGGCGATCAGATGGTCGGGCGGCTCGTCTTCGAGCCAGCGGGCGAGCGCACCGGCTTGCTCGTGCCCTTTGGGGGCGAGTGGCGGATCGACGGGTCGGTCGCTCTCGACTCGGAGCGGTAGACCGTGGCGTATGAGGAGGATTTCCATGATCGAAGGAGCACGGTAGTGGGGCGGTACCGTGGACGCGCAATGGGCAACCACGTCGCCACGCATGCCGATGAATGGCCGAGCCTGGTGGAGCGTCCCGCCCGAGGCGCAGGCGACTGGCCAGCCGGGGTTCGAGCGGTGCTGGTCCATGGGGCGATGGATCGCGGCGCCGGGATGGCGGCCGTTGCCAGGGAACTCCGCGACGCCCCGACTCTGCGCTACGACCGTCGGGGCTATGGGCGCGCGGTCAGGCTCGGCAGCGGTGATCTGGTGCGCCACGTCGACGACCTGCTGGCCATCGTGGGCACCGGCCCGGTCGTGTTGTTCGGCCACAGTTTCGGTGGGCTGGTCGTGCTGGCCGCAGCGGCCACGGGCCGCCTCGACGTACGTGGGGTGGCGACCTGGGAGGTACCGACCCCCTGGATCGACGGATGGACGGGATGGGAGCTCGACGACCCCGGCGACGTCGAAGATCGTGCCGGAGCGATCGCCGAAGCATTCATGCGTCGAGTGGTGGGGACGGCCCGCTACGACGCGCTCCCCGAGAAGACCCGCGCGGCGAGACGCCGTGAAGGGCCGGCGTTGATCGCCGACATGGACCCTCTCCTGACCGCCGGCGCGCCCTTCGACCCGTCCCGTGTCACGGCGCCGTGTGAGTTCGGAGCAGGAGACGTGTCGCCGATCGCGTACACGATCGGCGCGAAGTGGTTGGCCGAGCGGGTACCTGACGGCGGGGCCCGCATCATCGGCGGCGCGCGGCACGGCGCACCCATGTCGCGGGCGGCCGACGTGGCGACGCTCATTCGCGAGGTGGCAACGGCCGGCGACGCGTCGGCGTCGTCTCGTCGATCAGCGGTGGACGAGACTGGAGGCCACGATGCGATCGTTGTCTGACATCTGGCCCCGCCACAACAGTGCCTCGCGCCCGGCGCGAACCGCGTTCGTGTTGTCCGGGGGAGCCGCGATGGGGGCGCTGCAGGTCGGCATGTTGCGGGCGCTGATCGAACGGCGGATCCTTCCCGACATCATTCTGGGTTGCTCGGTCGGGGCGCTCAACGGCGTGGTCCTCGCCGGGGGACCGACCCTGTCGACCGTTGGACGGATGCAGGACGTGTGGATGGACCTGATCGACCGGGCGATCGTGCCGACCGGGTTGCTGCCCTCGTCGGTGCAGTTGGTACGCAAGGGCGAGTCGATCTCCTCCAACGAGGGACTGCGCGAGCTGCTGGACGAGGTCGTGCCCGCGGCGACGTTCGACGGCCTTCAAGTGCCGTTCGAATGTGTCGCCACCAACATCGACGACGCCGCCGAGCACTGGTTCACCTCGGGCGATCTGGTGTCTGCCGTGCTGGCGTCGGCGTCGATCCCGGCGGTGTTCCCGGCCGTGGAGATCGACGGGGTGCGCTACCTCGACGGTGCCATCGTCGACGACGTGCCGGTGCAACGAGCGGTCGAAGCCGGGGCGACCCGCATCTTCGTCCTCCAGGTCGGCGCAGTGGACCGTCCCCGACCCGATCAACGGCGACCGATCGACGTCGCAATGCTCGCCTACTGGATCGCTCGACGGCATCGCCTGCTCGAGGACCTCTCCCGGATTCCCGACGACGTCGAGGTCATCATCCTGCCGCACGGCGATCCGAATCCGGTCCGCTACAACGATCTGTCGAGCAGCGCCAGACTCATGGACGTCGCCTACCGAGCCAGCAGCGACCATCTCGACGCGCGGATCGACGGACGGATCCCACCGTCGTTCGGACCGGTGCGGGAGCACTTCTTCACCGATTCGTCGACGGCAGCCTCGGCCGACGAAGAAGCCGAACTCGAAACGGCCCATCGTCTGTTCGACGCGGCGAAGAGTGTGATCGGCATCGGCGACGACGCTGGTGCTGGTGCTGGTGCTGGTGCTGGCGAATCGGACCAGAGCGAGATCGCGGCGGCAGTCGATGGCGACGCTCCGGTCTCTGCAGAGGCGAAGCTGCGGCTCGTCGAACGCGCCGAAGCGATCGGACCGGCGATGCGTGCGCTGGTCGATCGCGTCCTGGAGCGGGGCACCATCCCGTTCATCCACCACGGCGACGCGGCCGAAGGCGACACCGACGACACGCTTGAACTGGACCACGATCCGGGCCGAGAACCGGACCTGGGAATCGTCACTGCGGGCGATGACGACGTCGACGCCGAACGCTGATCGCTCAGTCGGCCGAGAAGTACACGCTCTTGACTTCGGTGTAGTTGTCGAGTGCGCCCATCCCGAGCTCGCGCCCGAGCCCTGATCGCTTGTAGCCCCCGAATGGAGCCTGGACGCGCACCGACGAGTTGGAGTTGACCGAGAGCGTGCCGGTCCGGAGCGCTTTGGCGACCCGGATCGCCCGGGTGGCACTGCCGGTCCACAACGAGCCCGACAGGCCGTACTCGCTGTCGTTCGCGATTCCGATCGCGTCGGCCTCGTCCACGAAGGGGATGACCGAGGCGACCGGGCCGAAGATCTCCTCTCGGGCGACGCGCATCGCATTGTCGACACCGGCGAGCACACACGGCGTCAGGAAGTGTCCGGCGCCCTCGAGCTCGCGGCCACCGGTGACGACCTCGGCGCCCTCATCGGTGCCGATCGCGATGTAGTCCAGCGAGGTGGCACGTTGACCAGCCGAGATGAGCGGACCCATCTGGGTCGCCTCTTCGCCGGGGTCACCCACCTCGATCGCCTCGGTTGCCGCGCTGAACGCGGCGACGAAGTCGTCGTACACCGACCGTTCCACGAGGATCCGCGACCGTGCACAACAGTCCTGGCCTGCGTTGTCGAACACGCCCGAGGGCATCGCCGCCGCGGCCGCTTCGACGTCGGCGTCGGCGAAGACCACCGCCGCGGACTTGCCGCCGAGCTCCAGGGTGATGCGGGTGATGTTGTCTGCGCTTGCCCGCAGGATCGAACTGCCCGTCTCGGTTTCGCCGGTGAAGGAGACCTTGGCGACCCGCCGGTCCGCGGCGAGCGCGTCGCCGATGAGCCCGCCGGGCCCGGGCCGCACGTGCACCGCCTCGCCGGGCACCCCGGCCTCGACCAGAAGAGCGCCCAGTGCGAGCGCGGAGCGAGGGGTGAGCGACGCGGGCTTCAGGATGATCGGGTTGCCCGCGGCCAATGCGGGCGCGACCTTCCAGGCGGCGATCATCAGCGGGAAGTTCCATGGCACGATCAGCGCACACGGGCCCACCGGTTCACGCAGCGCCACGTTGAGCCCGCCATCGCCGATGGGCAGCACCGATCCGTGGTGCTTGTCGACCGCTCCCGCGTAGAACTCGAAGGTGCCGATCGCTGCGGCGACGTCGCCCCGGGCACTTGCAATCGGGTGCCCGGCGTCGCTGCATTCGTACCCGGCGAGTTCATCGGTGTGCTCAGCGAGCAGTGCGGCAACCCGGGCGAGGACCCGCCCCCGGTCTGCCGGCGACACGCGTGCCCAGGTGCCCTCTGCGTGCGCGCTCGTCGCGATCTTCAGCGCCGCGTCGACGTCGGCCAGGCCGGCCTTCGAGACGGTCCCGACCACCTCGGTCGTGGCGGGGGAGTGCACGTCGAAGGTCGCCCCGTCGACGGCGTCCTGGCGGGTCCCGCCGATGATGAGCTGGTCGGGCATGGACGCGTTCCTCGGAGGTCGTGGGTCGGCGTTGACTACCGTCCCGGTCGTTCTGGCGCTGGCATTCTAGGCTCGCCAAGGCTGAGTCAATAGGCTCGGCATTCGGCTCATCGACCGGCTCATCGACTCACAAAGGACCTCCATGGGACGACTGGACGGCAAGGTGGCACTCATCACGGGGGCGGCCAGTGGTATGGGACGGGTCGCGTGTGAACGGTTCGCCGCCGAAGGCGCCCGGATCGCCGCTCTGGATCTGGCCGATCCGACCGACACGGTCGCCGCGGTCCATGCCGCGGGAGGCGAAGCGGTCGGCCTGGCCGCGGACGTATCGGATCTCACCTCGGTCGAAGCAGCGGTCGCCCAGGCGGCGTTGGCATTCGGCGGTATCGACGTGCTCTACAACAATGCCGGGATCTCACCGGGCGACGACGGCGACGCCACCGAAACCCCGGTTTCCACCTGGGAGCGCACCATGGACGTGAACGTCAAGGGGTCGTGGCTGTGCGTGCGTGCCTCCTTGGAGCATCTGCGGGCATCGGGACATGGCTCGGTCATCAACGTCGCGTCCTTCGTAGCATTCATGGGGGCGGCCACCCCACAGATCGCGTACACCGCATCGAAAGGCGCCGTGTTGGCAATGACCCGCGAGATGGCGGTGTGCGAGGCCCAACGGGGGGTGCGGGTCAACGCCCTCTGCCCCGGGCCGGTCCTCACGCCCCTGCTCGAGAAGTTCCTGTCCGACGAAGCCAAGCGCCGACGCCGACTCGTCCACATTCCGATGGGCCGGTTCGGCACGGCCGAAGAGATGGTGAACGGGGCGCTGTTCCTGGCATCGGACGAATCGTCGTTCATGACCGGACAGTCGCTCATCATCGACGGCGGCATCACCGCCGCGTATGTGACCCCGGAGGCGGGCCAGTGAGCGGTCTACGGGGCATGCTGACCCTCGACGAGTTGCGGGACGCGGTCGCCGACGGTTCGATCGACACCGTGCTCGTCGCCGCCACCGACCTGCAGGGGCGACTCGTCGGCAAACGGGTGACCGGCTGGTTCTTCCTCGAAGAGATCGCTGAGCACAGCGTCGAGGCCTGCAACTACCTGCTCGCCGTCGACGTCGAAATGACCCCGTTGCCCGGCTACACCTTCGCCAACTGGGATACCGGCTACGGCGACATCAGTCTGGTGCCGGATCTGTCCACGATGCGCCTCGTGCCCTGGCTGGAGGCCACCGCACTGGTGTTGTGTGACATCGTCGATGAGGCCGATCGGTCCCCGATCGCGGTATCACCCCGTCAGATCCTCAGCGCGCAGGTCGAGCGGGCCCGAGCTGCCGGGTTCGCACCGGCGATCGGTGCGGAACTCGAGTTCTTTCTGTTCCGTGACAGCTACGCCGAGTTGGCCGAGCGCCGCTTCGCCGACCCGCGGCCGCACTCGGACTGGATCGAGGACTACCACATCTTCCAGACGACCCGTGACGAGTATGTGATCCGCCGGATCCGCAACGCCATGGACGCGTGCGGGATCCCCGTCGAGTTCTCAAAGGGCGAGGCCGGCTACGGCCAGCACGAGATCAACCTGCGCTTCGCGGATGCATTGGAGATGGCGGATCGCCAATCCATCTACAAGAACGCCGTGCGCGAGATCGCCGACCAGGAGGGTCGTTCGGTCACCTTCATGGCCAAGTACTCCGAAGACGACGTGGGCTCGTCGTGCCACCTGCACATCAGCCTCACCGACGTCGAATCTGGCGAAACCGTCTTCGACACGCCAGCGGGCACGAGTGACGGGTCGGTCCGGTTCCGCCACTTTCTCGGCGGCATCATCGCCGCGTCGCGCGACCTGGCCCTGTGTTGGGCGCCGACGTTGAACTCCTACAAGCGCTACGCGCCCGAGTCGTGGGCGCCCACCGCGATCGCGTGGGGCACCGACAACCGCACCTGTGGCTACCGGATCGTCGGCCACGGCAGTGGCACCCGCCTCGAGTCACGCATCCCTGGCGCGGACGTGAACGGCTACATCGCGTACGCCGCGCTGATCGCCGCGGGGATCCGGGGGATCGAGTTGGGTATCGATCCACCGCCCCCGACCGAGGGCAACGCGTACGAGGCCGACGTGCCACGGATCCCCTCCACGTTCATCGAAGCCATCGAAGCGTTCGCATCGAGTGAGGTGGCCGTCGAGATCTTCGGCGAGGCGGTGCACCATCACCTGTTGAACTCGGCCCGCCAGGAATGGTTGGCAGCCAACCGTGCGGTGACCGACTGGGAACGCCGCCGCTACTTCGCGCAGTTCTGACCAGGCTGCCGCCGTGTCATCGTCCCGTCCCCTGGTCGCGGTCACCTCCCGCCGGATTCCCGCGGAGCGGATCGATCACTGGTTGGAGCCCGCCCAGGCGCTGCCAACCTATTACCTCGACGCGATCCACGAGGCCGGCGGCATCGGCGCGTCGGTGATCTACCAAGACCCCGACGCCGTCGACGTCGACGCGTTCCTGGCGCGCTTCGATGCGCTGATGGTGACCGGCGGACTGGATGTGGACCCGGCGCTGTACGGCCAGGAACCGCATCCCGAGACCGGGGGGTTCGACACGACGTCGGATCGCTGGGAGATCGCGCTGATCGATGCCGCTCGCCGGGTCGAGATGCCCGTCTTGGCGATCTGTCGGGGTCAGCAGTTGTTGAACGTCGCCCAGGGCGGCACGCTGCACCAGCATCTGGGCGAGCTGCCCGGGGTTGGCTCACACGGGATCCCCGACGGGGGCGGCGGCACGCCGAATGCGATGTCCGTCGAGCCTGACAGTCGCCTCGCCGAAGCAATCGGCACCGAAGACGTAGTGGGCCGTTGCCATCACCACCAAGCGGTCGATGAGGTCGGGGCCGACCTGGTCGTCACCGCACGCACCGCGGACGGCGTGATCGAGGGCCTGGAGATCCCCGACGACCGATGGACCGTGGCGGTGCAGTGGCATCCGGAGGATTCGGCCCGCAACGACCCGATCCAGCAACGCCTGTTCGAAGCGTTCGTGCGGGCCGTGCCGGCTGCGAACAACTGAGGACTCGGCCGCCGACCGCGAACCTGTGCGGCCGAACGCGGACGACGCGGCTGCCGCTGTGCCGGGGGTCCTGGGGCCGGGTCATGTCTGGCGCGTCGACGTACCAGTGCCGAACGCCCCCATCATGGGTTGGGTCGAGACGCGACGGGTCCGGGCTGCGATCGGAAGCGGGTCCGCCACCAGGCGACGACCATCAGCAGGCCGGCCGAGGCGATCGCCGTGACGAGCGCGCCGATGAGCGGGGCGAACCCGACGGGCTGCTCGTTCTCGCCGTCGGTTGCATGCACACAGGCTTCATGGGGGACGAGCCAGCCCCGGTGCTCGATGCGTCCGAAGGCCGATCGTCCCGAACCGGGGTCGTGTTCGAAGTCGCACACGGTTCCCACCGGCCTAGGAGTGCCGACCTGGTGTCTGGCGATCACCGTGAACGCCACCACCGACATTGCGGCACTCGCCAGTACGATGACGACCCACCAGGAGCGGCGCATCGCCAATCCCTACCACATGCTCTTCACTGCTTGATACCGAATCAGTTGGACCACGGACCAACCGGGAGAGGTGCTCCTTTTCACGAGGTCACGGATTCCGGATTCGGGTACGACTGAAATGCTGGAGCGACTCCGTGCGACCGGCTACTTCGAGGACCTCCATCGCACTCCAGATCCGCGGTCGCGCGCTCCGGCGGGAGCGCGCGCTCGTCACACGGGCCGCGCAGGGCGGCAGGCGTCCAGCGTCCGGCGGGAAACCAAATTGCCCATGTCACAGCGACAATCCGCGCTCGCCAGCGAAATTGTCGCTACAACATGGGCGAACCGAACACCCCGACAGTCCCTCGACCGACCAGCCGTCCACTCACGAGTCCCGCGGAAGCACCGCAGGCACTGATTACTGTCGTGGTCGCCGGCAACGTCGCGGTCGGTGGATCCCGCCAAGCCTGGCAATCGACCGCTCGACCCACTGGTCGATCAGCACATCGATCGACCCGGCACTCCACCACGTAGTCAGCCCGGCACCGGTCGTGGGTCGTGCCCGCGGGCATGACCCACGAAACCTTCTGGGACTGGTTGAAGTCGACGGAAGGGATGCTCTTCGGTGGGTGCTACCGAATCTCTTGGACCACGAACCAGGGCGAAGAAGTCCTCTTTTCCAGGGAGTCACGGCCTTCGGACTCCGAAGTGAGTGATTCGCTGGGTCGGCTTCGTGCGACCGGCTACTTCGAGGACCTCCATCGCGGCGGTTGATCCGCGGGCGGCCGTCTTGATGGGGCCGCTCCGCGCTCCCGAGGGCGGTCTTCTAGGCTGCGGGCCATGAGCAACGACGACGCCCCGGTCTTCCCCGAACACGGACTCGAGTCGGCGGCGGTGCTCGACCGACTCGCCGAGATGCGGATCGGGGACCTCGACTGGCGCTCGGGGCGCGCGTTCAGCCTCGTCTACAACCCCGGCGACGACGAGCACGAAGAACTCCTGGAACACGTCGCCACGATCTTCCAGCACGAGAACGCGCTGAACCCGCTGGCCTACCCGAGCCTCATGGAGATGGAACTGAACCTGGTGGCCATGGCCACCGAACTGTTCGGTACCGCACCCAACGCCGGGTCGATCTCTTCGGGAGGCACCGAGTCGATCTTCCTGGCCCTTCAGGTGGCACGCGACCATGCCCGTGCCGAACGGGGGATTGCCGAACCCAAGGTCATCACCGCCATCACGGCCCACCCGGCGTTCGCGAAGGCTGCGCACTACCTCGACATCGAACAGGTCTTCGTGCCCGTGGGCAGCGACGGCCGCA
>DASSYG010000116.1:0-3834 GCA_035703405.1 Acidimicrobiales bacterium
CCCTGATCGCCTTGGCCGCCGGGCTCGCGACGATCCCGCAGTGGCACAACGTGCAGGACGGTGGGGCGTTCACGACGGTTGCTGGGATGGTCGGCATCGACGGATTCGCCCTGTTCGCGACCGCGACGATCTGTGCTGCGGTGTTCCTGGCGGTGCTGTTTCTCGACGGCTATCTCGTCAGAGAGGACCTCGTCGGGATCGAACCGTTCGTCCTGTTGTTGATCTCGGCGTCGGGTGCCATCGTGATGGCATCGGCGAACGACCTGATCATCATGTTCCTCGGCCTCGAGATCATGTCGATCGCGGCGTACGTGCTCGCCGGCCTCCACATCCGCCGGGCCCGCTCCGGTGAAGCGGCACTGAAGTACTTCGTCCTCGGCGGTTTGTCGTCTGCGTTCTTCCTGTACGGCATCGCCCTGGTGTACGGCGCGACCGGTTCGACCCACCTGGCGACGATCGCGGACTACCTGGCGGCGAACGCGTTCTCCAACGACCTGCTGCTGTTGGCCGGCATGATGATGATGATCGTCGGCTTCGGGTTCAAGGTGGCGGCGGTGCCCTTCCACCAGTGGACCCCGGACGTCTACCAGGGTGCGCCGACCCCGATCACCGGGTTCATGGCCTCGGCGGTGAAGATCGGTGGATTCGTCGGGTTCCTCCGGGTGTTCACGATGGCGTTCGACACCTACCAGCTCGACTGGCAGATCCCGGTGTACGTGATCGCGATTCTCACGTTGCTCGTCGGTTCGGTGTTCTCGCTGGTCCAGACCGATGTGAAGCGGCTGTTGGCGTATTCGTCGATCAACCACGCCGGCTTCATTCTCGTGGCGCTCGAGCAGGCTTCGCCCGAGGGGACCTCCGCGGCGTTGTTCTACCTGGTTGCCTACAGCTTCATGGTGTTGGGCAGCTTCGGTGTGGTCGGCCTTTTGAGCCGCCGCGGCGATGGGCACAACGCACTGGACGACTATGCGGGGATCGCCTCGAAAGAGCCGGTGCTGGCGTTCTTGTTGACGGTGTTCCTGCTCGCCCAGGCGGGCGTGCCCTTCACCGTCGGGTTCGTCGCCAAGTTCGAAGTGCTGATGGCGGCGGTCGAGGGGGGTGCCTGGCCCCTCGCATTGATCGCGATGGTGACCGCGGTGATCGCGGCATTCCTGTACCTGAAGGTCATCGTGGCCATGTACTCGGGCACGCTCAGCGACAAGGTCGCGGCGCTGCCCAAGGTGCTCATCCCCTGGGGTGCGAAGCTGGCGCTCGTGATCGCTTTCGTGATGGTCGTCGGGCTGGGGATCGTTCCCGGGCCGGTCACGAACCTCGCCGAGCACGCCACCCCGCACCTGATCGCTCTCGGCAAGTAGCAGCGAAGGGTTCTGAGCGCAGGTTTTCTGAGCGCAGGTTCGTGCCCGCGGGCGCGGGCGATCACGGCGCGAGCGCATGAAGGGACGCGCTGATCGTCCCGTCGTCGGTGACCACAACCGGTCCGGTGCCGGTGACCACCATCCGAAATGTCGGCTCGCCCACCACCTCGGTGTAGCTGCTTCTGACTGCCTAGCCCGGACGTTGCAGGTATGCTAGGCCGGTGGTTGCAGCATCTCTGACCGGGGATCTGCAGCATCCCCGGCCCGATCTTTGCAGATCTCTGCAGCTGGACGGGAGGGAGCTTCGATCCGAATCGCCCTGAACGGGGCTCGAGCAAGAAGCCGGGCGCGGCGGCGGCTCGCAACCGGTGAGCAGCACTTCTGCGCCGGGGTGGCGGCGAGGAGGTCGGTACGCCACGGTACGCTGCCTGCACGCGCCGTCGCCGAAGCCGTTCCGGCGCGAGAGATGACATGAACCGACCACTGCCGCTACCTCGAGTGCCATTCGATGCGTGAGTACCTGGCGATCGTCATCTGTCTCGTCGTCGGTGGCGCGGTGGCAACGGTGGCCATAGCGCTGCTTCGCTTGGTGAGACCCGATGCGCAACTGGTGCGCCGAGACCGCCTGCCGGCCTGGTGGCGGTCTCTGACCTCGTGGTCGCGCAGTCGATCGTTGCGGTTGTGGTGTCCGAACGACGCGACCGCGACGCTGGTGGCGGCGCATCTGCGCGTCGACACTGGGCGGCGTCTGTCGCGCCTCGGGGTGTCGATCGCGCCCGGGCCGTGGGCCGCAGATGTCGTGGTCGTCGAGCGAGGCGATGCCGACCGACTCGATGCCGACCGACTCGATGCCGAGCGCGCGCGGGCGCCACAGCCGGTCGCAACGATCGTCCTCACTGACGCCGGCGACATCGAGGAGTTCCGTGACGCTCTGGTCGTGTTGGCCGCGGCGCTCCGGTGGCGAGACGATCAGAGCGCCGCATGATCACCGGACTCCAACCGTCGTATTGGCAGCAGGTCGCGGCCGGTCTCGTCGTGATCGTGCCGACCTTGTTGCTCGGCGCGTTCCTGCTCGGCTGGTTCGCCCGCTCGGTACTCGAGCCTCGTGCCGCCGGCCGTCGTTGGCCCGAGGGGGCGAGAGGCGTGCGGCCGATCGTCGAGCTCGTCGTCGACACACAACGGCGCCCAGCCGCCCGGGACGGCACCGAGCAGACCGATGACCGGCTCGAATGGCTGCAGGCCGCGCGGTTCGGCCTTGTCGTCGCGACCTGTGCGGTCGTGCCCGTCTCGACCGGCTTGGTGCTCACCCAGCCGGGGCTCGGCCTGTATGTGCTGGCCATTGCATTGGGTATCGATGCGCTCGTCGTCCGCGCCTGGACGAGCCACGAACCGGATGCAGCAACTCGGCTCTGGACCCGTGTCGGACTGGCGGGGGCGCTCGCGTTGGCGGCGGGCGTGGTCCACGCCCAGTGGGGCTCCGCATCGGTGGCAGCCGTGGTCGTCGCACAGGCCGACGCCGCCATCGCCGGGGTCGATGTGTGGGGCCTGCCGACGCTGTTCGTTCAGCCGCTCGCCTGCGCCATGGCCGTGGCTGCCTGCTTCATGACGATCGATTCGATGACCGACCTCCCGGCGGTGCGCGCCGGAGCTTTGCCCCGCGTGCTTGCCCTGCTCGTGAATCAGGCCTGGTTGATCGCGATCTCGGCGTGGCTCGTGGCCGCGTTCGCCGGTGGAGGGGCGGTCCCCTGGAACATCGACAATCCTGGCACCCGCCAGGTCACCTCGATCGTGGTGTTCGCGACCAAGACCGTACTCGTCACCCTCGCGCTGGCCTGGGCAAGTGCCGCCTGGCCCGCAGTGCGACTGCGATCGGTTCGAGCGCTGCTCGCACTCGGCGCAGTGGGGGGCGTCGTGTCGATCGGACTGACGTTGCTGACCCGCCACCTCGTCTGACGCCGCGTCGCCCTCAGTACACGCCTTCCCGAAATTTGGAGGCAAAGGGCTGACATTCGACCCTTTCCGTTCAGATTTCCACTAGCGCTCGTCCCGCTCAATCGATCGCGAAGTCGGCCGACCCGGGCCACGCCAGCCACGTGTCGATCCCGGTCTCGAGGGCATGTGCAACGTGATGCTCCACGAATACCTCACGCACCTCGTCGAATGGCCCATGCACGCGAGGACCGAGGGGCTCAAGAGTCACAAATCCTGCCTCCGCGAGGGCGATGTAACAATCGACCAACTTCGCGAGGCTCGAACACAGCGGAATGATCGACGGTGTCGAGAGGACATGGACATAGAGCAGCCGTCCCGGGACGGTATCCAAGTCATAGAGAATGTACACCTGTGCCTCTGCTGCCAGCAAAAGCGTGCGAGGACCCGTGACAAGGCTTGCGTGGGAGTCGAGCAACAGCCCGTAGAGCCAGTGGGAATGGAGCTTCTCTATCCGCCAATTGTCGTCATTGATCGCTTCGAATGCGCC
>DASSYG010000131.1:0-2028 GCA_035703405.1 Acidimicrobiales bacterium
CGTCGACACACGGCCCGACGCCGCTGTCGTCGTCACGGGTGAGGTACACGGCCGCTCCTCGAGCTCGGAGTGCGGCGGCAAGTCGGTTTGCTACGTCGAATGTGAATTCGTGTTCCGGGTAGCCATCGTTGGTCTGCGTACCGCTGGTGTCGCATTCTTTGGTTCTGCCCTCCGCCATGGGCACCTGGCGACCGATCTCGGCCGGATGTGAACTGTTGCCTCCGTTGTGGCCGGGATCGATGACGACGACTTTGCCCCTTAGTGCCATCGAGGTTTCACCTGCGGCGCTCGTGCTCGGCGGTGTGACTGTCGTATTCGTCGATGGAAGCGAACTGATGCCACGTTGGGATGTCCCGGCTGCCTTCGCCGGCTGTGACATCGCCCCTGACGGGCTCGGCACCGTGCCAGAGCGTGTACCCGCCTCCGCCGTGTTGCTCCCGGCTTCATCGTGTCGCGCGGCGACGACGGCCACCGCGACCGCGCAGATGGCAATGACCGCAAACCCGGCGATTGCGCTGCGGATCTGATACGAGCGCCTCTTGTCGGCGGCCGTGTGCTTACGGGCGTGTCGACCCTTGGTCACGAGGATTCCTTGGCGGCTTCGGCGAGGCGAACGAGGTCATCTGGTGTCACCAGTCGTACCGCCAACGCATACTCGACCAAACGTGCCCGCCGATTCGTCGCGAGTTGGTCGTAACCGCCGTGAAGGCCACGTACTCCTGCCCGGTCGAGCTTGGAACACACCGCGTCGAGTTGGCGGTTGAACTTGGTGATCGTCCATCCGAGCGATCTGGCGGCGTCCGCGTTGGATGGCAGATCGGCGATCGCGGCACGACTGCGCTCCAATGTCGGAGCACTCAACGCCAGCACACACATGCGCTGGTTGTCGGTGAGGGCCACCGGCCGCAACGTGCTCGTCCCGCCCAGGCGCATGATCGTGCTGGGGACTTCCAGAGGTGCTTCGCCGAGGTGCATGCCGATCATGTAGTTGGTCGGACCCGCCGTGAAGCGCACCTCGGTGCTGGGAAACACCAGTGGCAGCGCGGAGCCGGGGGCCAGCCAGGCGTGCATCGCCCCTGCGTCATCGGAAACCGTCGCCGACAACGTGCTGCCGACGTTGCGCAGCCACCAGAGTCGGTCGAAGGCGAGCTCCAGAAAGCTGCGGTGCAGGTAGGGGTTCTCGTCGATGACGATGTCGCCCTCCCGGCCGAGCAGGAACGGCTGGCTCGGGTCGACCGGTGTCCACTCGTCGCAGAACTCGACGTGCAATGTTGCTGGCGTCGAGACCGTGGTGGCCGACCCCGAATCTGCCGGAAAGGCCTGTGCATTGGTGTCCGGGTCGCGGTCGCGGCCGGAGCCGGTGTCAGGGTCCATCAGTTCCCTCCCGAGAAGACCGTGCTGCAAGTGCGGTTGTACGCGGCGGGGTCGATGGCATTCGTCGGGTTCGTGCCACCGGTGTTCGAATCAGATGCGAAGAGCACGGCGATCGGATCACCGGTCGAGGCCCCCTCCTTCTGGGCGGTGGCCTCGATGCACGGAGGCCCGAGGGCGCAGAAGTCCGGCGAGAGTGTCGACGTGCCCATCCGGAGGCCCGTGCAGGGCGATTTCCCGCCGAGCAACGTGATTGCGACGCCACCCTCGGTCGACTCGTCGACCACGATCGTCTTTCGAGCCTCGCTTCCCGGGGCGGACGAGGCGACTTGCAAGGCGAGCTGCACCCCGCCATTCTCCGAAGGGGTCCACGCGATCTTGCCTGTCAGGTTGCCCGCTGCATCGGGCGTGAACGACGTGAGTTCGATATCGGTCGGGGTTACCGCAGGACGGTTCACTTCGGGAACCGTCGACAGCGTTGGAACCAAGCCACCTCCGGCCTCGCGCGGGGTGACTGGTCCGTCTTTGGAGTCGCGGGGTCCAGAGGCAACGGCGAGCGCGACGACGGCGAGGACCACAACGAGCGCGGCGACCGACGCAAGAGGCTTCCACGGGATACGGCGCTTGACCACAGGTTCGACCCGAGTCGCATCGCCG
>DASSYG010000282.1:0-8238 GCA_035703405.1 Acidimicrobiales bacterium
GATGTGGACGGGTTCTGCTTGCGTCCTCGCCCTCGTCGCACAGCGAGTACCTTCCTCCTTGGCAGCACTTCGCTCCGCCGTCACCGACCCGGGCGAACGTCACGGACAGAGCCTGAGTTTCAGTCGGTGGCGGTGCCTTCGAGCGAGAAGCCGCAATGCTCGAGGGTGTACCTGGTGACCCCTTCGGTGGCCGAGGCAACCTCGGTCGTCGTCAGGTCGGACATCGAGTTGAAAAGGTCTTCGCCACTCTTCGCGTCATCGATCGACGCGACCGCCGCGGTTGTCGCAGCGGCCACCGTGTGCATGTCGGCTGCGATGGCCGGGGGCGCGGCGCGGTCCATGGCGGTGACGACTCGCTCGATGGTGCGCATCGACTCGATCAACTGCTGCTTCGCCGCATCGAGGTCGGGGTTGGCTAGGTCGAGGTCCGGCATCGACTGAACCCCGGTGTCGAGCACCTTGCCCGCGGCATTGCAGAAGGCCTCGTCGCTGCGTTCGGTGGGCGCTGGGGACGTCGTCGGGGCACCGGTCGGAGCGGGTGGCGGGGCGGTCGTCGCCGCCGGAACCGTCGAGGGCGCGGTGTCGCCCGGGCCATCGTCGGCGACGGTTGTCTCAGGTCCCGGGGTTGTGGCCTTCGCACGGCCGGTGACCTCGACGGTCGCGGCCCCACACGCGCCGAGCAGCAGGGTGGCCGCGAGGAGCGCAGCAGCGCCGGTGAGTCTGGCCTTGAGGGTCATCGGGCGACACCGATCCAGGAGAGAGGAAGCATCGGAATGCACAAAATGCTACCCGGTCGACAAAAGCGCTGCATCCGCCGGCGGCCGCATCGATCCCGATCATCGGCTGTCGCCATCAGGGCAGCAGCCACGCAAATGACCTCGCACCGAAATACGACCGATCGCCGGTGTGGATGACGCCGCATCCATAGATCTGGAGCCAGATCGTCTGGGTGCGTCCCGCCCGGTCGATGACGATGAGGGCGTATGCCGTGCCGAGTTCCTGGGTGCACTCTCGGGTGGGCGGACCGGGATCGATCTCGCGCAGCCCTCGCACGATGCGGTTCATTGTTGCCGCGTCGGCCGCTCTCTGGTCGGCGAGATCGAGGGTCAGCGGGTAGGAACAGACGATCACACTGGTCGGCGTGAAGTCGAGCAGGGGCTGCTCGGCGATGATCGCCGTGGCCGGTAGCGGTTCGGCCCTGGCCGGACACCCTGCGGTGGCAGGTTGGGATTGCGGGGTCGATGCGGCCCCGGATGTCGAGGGCTGGGTGGGGCTCGACGCGGACTCGTCGGCGCGGCCCGACTGGGAAGAACTCGGCGTGGGTTCGGCAGCGCCATTGGGCTCTGAGGCGGCAGACCCGTCGTCGGCGAGCCACGACAGGGACTTCGCGCCGACGCGGTTGTTGTCACCACTGAATGCGAGGCCGCAGCCGTAGAACTGCAGCCAGACCGTCTCGGTGCGGGAGCCGTCGGTCACGATCAGTCCGACGGTTGGGCCCGCTTCGGCGGTGCACTCCAGGTGATCCGGCACCGGGTCGAGAGCCGCGAGGTCGCGGATGACTCGCTCGACATCGGCCGGGATGAGGACCGACCCTCCCAGTTGCTCGTTGCCCTGGTAGTTGCACACGATCACCTCGGTCGGGGAGAACTCCAGCAGCGGCCCGGAGCCGCCATCGGCGGCAGTGCCGAGGTCGCGGTCGACCGGTTGATCGGGGCAGGACTCACGCGCCTGGTCCAGCGGGATCGGCAACCCGGCCGAACTCGGAGACGTGGTGGCCGTTTCGCCGTCGTTCGATGCGAGCCGTTGCGGCGCAGGGTCCTGGCTGTTCAGGGCGAGCGCCGTGCCGGCCACGGCGAGCAGCACCGCGGCGGCGGCGCCGAGCGTGACCGTGCGGATGCGGCGGTGGCGTCGGCGGGCGTGGCGGTCGCGTGCGATTCGTGCCGCGTCGAGGGTGTCGTGCGTGAGATCGGGCACCGACGCCGCGGCCGCGGCCATGGCGGCGGTCACTTCGCTGTCGATCGGATGCGGTTCCTGGTCAGTCATCGGTGTCTCCGGCTGGGCTGGGAGTGAGCAGGTGTTCCAGGCGGGCCCGGGCCTGGTACAATGTGGCCTTGACCGTGCCGGACGCGATCCCGAGGGTGTCGGCGATGGCCGCGACGGGCTGGTCGAGGCCGTAGTAGAGGGCGAGTACGTCGCGTTGACGTTTCGTGAGTTCTCGCAGCGCTCGGCGTAGATCGAGGTATTGATCCCGCGAAGCGGTCGGGTCGTCTTCGGTGTCGGTCACGCCGACGAGATGGCGCTTCCGCTGGGCGACCTTGATCCGGCGGTGTGAGGAGCGGATCTGGTTCATCGCGGCGTGGGTCACCCACGCCGCGAGATTGCCGATCGACTCACCGCGGTCCAGGCGCTCCCACGCCCGGCCCAGGGCGTCGGTGACCGCGTCGGTGGCATCGTCGACCGAACCGGTCCACAGCGACACCGCGGCGACCACTCGGCGGTGTTCGGTCTCGAGATAGGTACGGATTCGATCCTCGGTGGCGACGGTGCCACGTGCGCCGCGGGTGCCGACAGGTTCGGCCACGTCTGTCCAGTCCTCGTCCGCTCGCTTCGCCATCGTGGGCACCTTCGGTCTTGTTGCCTGCGTCGCTGAAGCCATGGTGATGCCTCCACCCATGACGACGCCGCACCCGGTGGCGGGGTTTAGCCGGTCAGAACCGAAGCTGCCGGATGCTTTCCCGAAACATGGAGCGACCCGCCGGATGCTTTCTCGAAATGTGGCGTGATCTGCCGCTGTGAGCGGGTTTTCGCTACACATTTCGGGCGGGGGCGCTCCAGGTCTGGGTGGATTGCTCCCGCTTTCACCGGAAGGTGGGACCCTGATCAGCGAGGTTCGAGGATCACCACGGGAATCTCGCGGTCGGTGTTCCGCTGGTAGCCGTCGTAGCCCTTGTAAGAGGCGGTGATACGCGGCCACAATTCGGCTTTTTCCTCCGGGCCGGCGGTGCGAGCAGTCACCGGTTTGGTCACGTCGGCGATGGTGACCTCCACCTCGGGGTTCGCGTCGAGGTTCTTGTACCAGTCGGGATGATCGCTGTGGCCGCCCTTGGAGGCGACGATCACCACCCGATCGTCTTCACAGATCGGCGCGGTGAGCATCGTCGAGCGCCGTTGCCCCGATTTGCGGCCCGTGGTGTGCAACTCGATGGTTTGCATGCCGAGCAGTGACTTGGGCCAGCGTCCGCCGGTGAGCGCCAGCGCGGTGCGGTGGCCGTGCTCGAGCATCCAGGCGCCTGCGGCAGCGACTCTGTCGGGGGTGTGCATGGTGGACTCCAAGAGGGCGATGGCTGCTCTGCGCGACCGATTCTTGCCGATCCGCCGTCGCCGTGTGTGTCTCGGCGTCGCTCAGCTTCGCTGCCGCCGACGATCATTCGGGCCGCGTACGCGACCGAGATCAAGCGGATGCGCGCCTGACGCCCAAGCCGCCGTCGTCCATGACCGTCACCTCGCCCGTGGCGAGGTCGTCGAGCAACCCCACGACGACGGGGGAGCGGCCGTCGGGCAGCACCATCGATTCGAGAGCCCGTAACCGGGCGACCGTCGCCGCGAGGTTCGCCTCGACGGCGAGTGCATAGTCGGCGCGCTCATCGTCGGTGAGTCGATCGCTGATCTCTGCGACCAGCTTGCCCAACGCGCCGCCCGGTCGCTCCGGGGCGATCGCGGCACCGACAGCTCCGCACTGGGTGTGGCCGACCACGGCGACCAGTTCGGTGCCGAGGGCGACGGGACCGAACTCGACGCTTCCGAGCGCCGAACCATCGAGTGCCTGGCCCGCGGTGCGGATCGTCAACAGGTCACCGACGGTCACGTCGAACACGTCCTCGAGCGGGGCCCGGGAATCGACGCACCCCAAGACCGTCGCAAACGGGTATTGGCCGTCGTCGACGAGCTCGGCACGTCGCTCGGGAGTCACCGGCGCGATCGTTGGTGTTCCCGCGACGAAACGCTGATTGCCCTCCAACAGGCGGCGCAGGGCATCGGTGGGAGACACGGGAACGCGACTGGTCATGCTGCAACGATTTAGCGCACGCGACCGGCTCCCGGCCAGTCCGTGACCCCCGAGGTCACTTCTCGACGGGGATGTAGTCCGTCCATTTCTCGTCGATCGTCTTCTGTGCGGCGACGACCTGGGAGACCGAGGGAACCGGCGCGTCGAGTTCGCTCTCGGGGGGAAGCGCGTCGCGCAGCTCTTTGGAGCCGGAGAGGCGGATCGCGCTGGCCCGGGTCGGGATCGCCCCGTTGGCGAGAAAGATCGCTGCGCCCCGGTCGGACTGCAGGAACTCGATCCAGAGTCGTGCTGCGGACGAATGCTGGCTCCCCGCGGCGATGGCCTGGGGATAGAAGCCGGCGACGAGCCCGTCCGCGGGTGCTTTGCCCTCGACGGTGGATCCGTTCGTGGTGCCGCTGTGCTGGGCGAGGGGAAGGTCGAAGCTGTACAGCACGTTGATCGGAGTCAACTCGGTTCCGGCGTCGTCGGGAAGCGCAAGCAGACTCGATGAGTCCTTCAGTTCGAACACCCCCTTGTCGACGAGCTGGCCCAACAGCTCCAGTCCCGGCTCGACGTCGTCGACGCTGCCGCCGTTCGCGATCGCCGCGGACATCACGGTCAACAAACCGAGCCCGCCTTCGAGCGGTTGGCCGGTCCGTGGGTCGCCCAGCATGGCGAACGACCCCTTCGGAGTCTTTTTGCTACTCGCCAGTTCGTCCCACGACTCGGGCAGGAACCCGTCGGTTGCATCGGTGTTGACGATGAACGAAGTGAGGCCGAAGTACGCCGCGGACCAGTAGCCGTCCGCGTCCTTGAACAACGACGGAACGTCGACCCACAACGACGACACGTACGGGTCCAGCAGGTCTTGTTCGATGGCCTGATTCGCGGTGGACTGGGTCACCTCGATCACGTCGTAGGGAGGCTTCATCTTGGTCTTGGCTGCCTCGGCCAGGTCCACCACCTGTGCGGTGGCGGGATAGGTGGGGTGCTTCAGGTCGACCTGGAACCCGGCGAAGTCCTCGAACCCCTCGACGACCGGCGCGTAGTAGCTGAACGGTTCACCCACCGCCGCGGTCGTGAGCGTTCCCTCCTTTTTCGCCGCGCCGAGCAGTTCCCGGCCGCCCATCGTCGCCGTCGTGGGCGGTGACGACGAGGTCGACGCGGTACTCGTCGAGTCGGATCCCGAACCGCAGCCCGACAGCAGGGTCGCCCCGACCGCCGAAGCACCGAGGGTGCCCAGTCCGTACTTGAGAAGCGTGCGGCGACTGAGCGCCGATGAGACTTCTGTCGCGTCCATGATTCCCTCCGGTCGGGTCGGTGCTCGATGCGGGGATCGCCCACGGCATTCCTGGGTCGCACGAGACTTCGCGCCCAGAACGTAGCATCGGATCGACGACGAGTGGCGACGATCGAGGTCGGAACCAGCGGCGCCCGTGTACCGCCGATCTCGGCGCCGCACGACCCGGTACTGTCGTCGCGATGAACAAGCAACGGCGCCGTAGCTGGAGCGTCGCCGCGTTGGTGGTCTTGGCGGTGATCGCAGGTTGCTCGAGCGGCTTCGTCGCTTCGGTGAGCCGTCCCGAGGCGGTCCGGCATTTCCAGGCCACGGCGACGTTTGCCGACGACGGCAACGCCGTTGTCGACGAATCGATCCTGTATCACTTCGACGAGAAGCGGCACGGGATCTACCGCGTGCTTCCCGACGTCCCGCACTCCGCCGCGGGGCGCGTGAAGGCGACCTCGGACAACACCGATCAATTCACGATCATGGGCGAGGGCACCGGTCTCCGCCTCAAGATCGGTGACCCCGGCACCGAGATCACCGGCGATCACCGCTATGAGATCTCGTACCCACTGAGCACGGCAGACATGGGCGAGGGGCGATTCGGCTGGAACGGCGTCGGGACTTCGTGGGACGTGCCGATCGACCAGGTCGAGTTGGCGTTGATCGCCCCCTGGCGCTGGGAAGACGCCACGTGCAACATCGGGACGAGCGGTTCGATCGACGATTGCACCGTGACCCAGCCCGTGCCTGGACGGCTCGAGGTGCACCACGGGCGTCTCGATTCGGGCGAAGGCATCACCGTGTACGCGCAACGGGGCGCGGCGTTGACGGCCGCGCCCGAGACGAGTTCGGTCCCCGCCGAGGCCGCGCCGTTGAAGTGGTCCCAACGCCCCGTGGTTCTGGCCGTGGTCGGCGCGCTCGGCGTCGTCGTGGCCGGACTGATCGTCGCCGGGTTCTTCCGCAGGGCGGGCCGCGACTGGGTGATGGCGGGCCCCGCGAGCACCGGAGCGGCTGCAGACCTGGCGTTCTCGGCGCCTGTGACGGCCGGTGTGCCGTCGGGGGCGACCCGTGTGGACGACACCGAACTGGCCCAGTGGGCCACGACGGAGTTCGTTCCGCCCCGGGGCCTTGCGGCGTGGCAGGGCGGGGTTCTCGCGACCGAATCGACCGACACGCGCGATTCCGTGGCCTGGTTGCTCGGAGCCGCAGAGAACGGCCAGGTCGAGATCGACGAAGCAGACCCGAAAGCTCCCGTGCTCCGTCGGGTCGAGAGCGCCGCCGATCCCGAAATCGTTGCTCTCCTCGAAGTGGCGTTCGCCGGCCGTGAGTCGATCACCCTCGGCACCTATGACAAGGACTTCACCTCGATGTGGTCGTCGCTCCCCGCGAAGATGCGTCAGTGGTACACGACGTCGGGGTTCGCCGATCCGGTCGGAGAACGACGCGCCAGAATCGGTCGCGTCCTGGGCAGCATCGGCCTCGTCCTGGGAGGGGTCGTCACGGTCGTCGCGGCGAATGCGTCGTCGTCGCACGCACTCTGGGGCATCATCGGTGTGGGTCTGGGCACGCTGGTGGTGGGCGCCGCACTCGGCGCGCTGCTCCGGGCATGGGAATTGCACGTCCGCACCCCCGCAGGTTCCGCGCTGTGGTTACGAGTGGAATCGTTCCGCCGGTTCCTGGCCGCGTCCGAAGCCGAACACGTCCGCCAGGCCGCTGAGCGGGGGGTGTTGCGTGAATACACAGCGTGGGCGATCGCTCTCGACGAGGTCGACCACTGGACCGCCGCCGTCGAGCGAGCAGGTCTGGAGCCTTCGACCCCCGGCCTGTCGACTGTGCTCGTGGCCGGCAGTCTCTCGTCGTCGATGAGCTCCGCAGGCACCGCCCCGTCGTCGTCCTCGGGTGGGGGTGGCGGCGTCGGTGGCGGAGGCGGCGGCGGGGGCGGAGGAAGCTGGTGAGCGCCGATCCCGTGCAGGTCGGCGACGACGGACCGGTGCGGGTCGTCACGATCGACCGTCCCGAGCGGCGCAACGCGGTGGACCGGGCGACCGCGGCCGCACTCGAAGAGACCTTCGTCGACTTCGATGCCGACGACGCCCTGTCGGTGGCCGTGCTCACCGGCGCCGCCGGCACGTTCTGTGCCGGCGCCGACCTGAAGGCCATCTCGGAGGGTCACGGCAACCTCGTGACCGAGGATGGACCCGGCCCATTGGGGCCGACTCGCATGCGATTGTCAAAACCGGTGATCGCCGCGGTTGAAGGGTTCGCCGTGGCCGGCGGGTTGGAGCTGGCGTTGTGGTGTGACCTGCGCGTCGCCGCGCGGGACGCGACCTTCGGTGTGTACTGCCGCCGGTGGGGGGTGCCGCTCGTCGACGGCGGCACGATCCGCCTCCCCAGACTCATCGGGCAGTCACGGGCGCTGGACCTGATTCTCACCGGACGCGGCGTGCGTGGCGACGAAGCCCACCTGATCGGGCTCGCCAACCGGGTGTGCGAACCCGGTGCGGCATTGCTCGAGGCGGTCGAACTCGCCGGGCAACTCGCCGCGCTGCCCCAAGGATGCCTGCGCAGCGATCGCGCGTCGGTGCTCGAGCAGTGGTCGCTGGATGAGTCCGCGGCGCTGGTCAACGAGTACCGCCGCGGGATCGCCACGATCGCCAGCGGTGAAACGGTCTCGGGCGCCGCGAGGTTCGCGAGTGGCGCCGGCCGACACGGCGCCCCGAGGTAGCGCGGCGCGTTGCCCGGACGAGCCGGTCGCGTTCGGTGCAGCCGGTAGGCTCGCCGGCCATGTCATCGACCCGTCTCCGTCTCCGCCGTGCCACCGTCGGTGTGGCGTTGCTCGTCGTCGCCACGGTGGTTCCGTCGGCGCCGATCGGGGCGGCCACCGCCGATCCGGTCACGGCACCTC
>DASSYG010000290.1:0-3762 GCA_035703405.1 Acidimicrobiales bacterium
TCGCCATAGGCGAACCAGAGGTTCCGGACCTCGAGGTCGCCGCGCTCGGGGCAGGCCACCGGCTCGTCGGGTTCGACGACGTCGACCGGCTCGTCGAGCAGGTCGGCCAGCTTCGACAATCCCGCGCCGGCCTGTTGCACCTGGTTCACGTACTGGCTGAGCTGCTGGACCGGATCGAACAGGTTCGACAGGCTCAACACGAAGAACGTGACCGTGCCGATCGTGACGGTGCCGTGCACGGTCATCACCCCGCCCACGCCGATCACCAGCGCGGTGGTCAGCACGCCTGAGAACTCGATGATCGGGAGATACCAGCACGAGATCAACACCGAGTGCATGTACTCGTCGTACAGACCCCGGTTGCGACGTGAGAACCGTTTGACCTCGACCTCGGAGCGGTCGAACGCCTGGATGATGCGCACCCCGCTGATACCTTCCTGCAGGGAGGTGAGCGTCATCCCGATCCAGTCACGGATCATCAGATACGACCGGTTCGAATCGCGGTTGAACTTGATCGTGGCGATCGCCACGCCGGGAAGCGGGATCAGACACAACAACAGCAACTGCCACGACACGAGCGCCAGCACCACCACCGCGACGCCGAGCAGCACCAGATTGGTGACGATGAGGATCAACCCCTGCTGGACGAGATTCTCCATCACGTCGATGTCCGCGGTCATCCGCGACACGACCACACCCGACGACTCACGGTCGTAGTACGGCATCGACAGGCGCAGCAGGTGGTCGAACACCCGTTTGCGCAGATCGCGCAGGAAGCCCTCGCCGACCAGGGCCATCATGTTGATCTGGAGTCCTTCGACCCGCCACGAGATGACCATGACCACGAAATAGGCGGCGACGACGATGTTGAGTACCCGGCCGTTCCCGTCGCCGATACCGTGGTCGATGGCGAGCTTGAGCAGGAACGGGCCGGCCAGGATCGTCAACGCATAGACGACCACGAGCGCGATGGCGCCCAGCAGGCGCCGCCGGTACGGCCGAGCCAGTGGGGCGAGTCGCGCCAGCAGGCGACGCGTGTCGGCCCAGGTGCGCGGTCCTTCGCGGGTGTTCGCCTGTTTCGGCGGTGGCTCGGGCGGGGTCCACAGCCTGCGCTTGGTGTCGGTCCGATTCATCTCGTGCCGTCCTCGACGAGCGCCCCGTCGTCGGCGGCGACGACATGTTCGGTCTCACGTTCCGCTGCGGCCAACACCTCGCGGTAGCGCCGGTTCGAGGCCAACAGCTCAGTGTGGGTGCCCGAAGCGGCCACCACGCCGTCGTCGACGAGTACGACCCGGTCGGCCATCGCGATCGTGGCCGGCCGGTGCGCGATGACGATCGTCGTGCGCGCCGTCATCACCTCGCCCATGGCGGCCCGGATCTCATGTTCCTTGGTCGGATCGACCGCCGAGGTGGCGTCGTCGAGGATCAACACCCGCGGGTCGGCGAGGATCGCTCTGGCGATCGCGAGGCGCTGACGCTGCCCACCCGACAGCGAGAATCCCCGCTCCCCGATCTCGGTGTCGTAGCCCTCGGGCAGCTCCTCGATGAACTCGTGTGCCCCCGCGAGACGGGCCGCACGCTCGATCTGCTCGGCAGGCGCGTCGGGGTCCGCGAACGCGATGTTCGCCGCGATCGTGTCGCTGAACAGGAACGTGTCCTCGAACACGATGCCCACGGCGCGGCGCACCTCGGACAGGCGCGCCGTGCGCACGTCGACGCCGTCGATCAGCACCGCACCGTCGGTCGGATCATAGAAGCGCGGGATCAACTTCGCGACCGTCGACTTGCCAGAACCGGTGTTTCCGACGAGCGCGACCGACTCGCCTGGTTCGACGACCAGATCGAACCCTTCGAGTACCGGCGCGCCCGTGCCGGGATAGGAGAAGTGCACGTCACGGAACTCGACGCGTCCGCCGCCGTCGGCGAGCGGTTCGGGTCGGGCCGGATCGACGATCCGGGCGGCCGTCGCCAACACCTCGTCGACGCGCCCGGCCGACACCGAGGCGCGTTGCGCCTGGTCGACGATGCTGCCCAGCATCCGCAACGGCCAGATCAACAGCACCACGAACGCGTTGAAGGCGACGAGTTCGCCGACGCTCAGCGAGCCGTCGATGACGAGATGCCCGCCGTACAGCATGACCAGCACCAACCCGATCGTCGGCAACACGTCGAGCAGCGGAATGAACCGACCACGGATGCGCGCGGTGTCGATCGATCGGCCGTACAAGCGTTCCGCGGCGTCGTCGAGGTGCTCGGCCTGGGTGGGTTCGCTGCCGAAGCCCTTGACGACCCGGACGCCCGCGACGGTCTCCTCGACCACCTCGGCCAGCGCCGCGGATTCCTGTTGCACGCCGAGTGCAGCGGGGTGCAACCGCGACGCGAACCGCTTCGCGAACACGTTGAGCAACGGCAGGCTTCCCACCGCCAGGATCGTGAGCCGCCAGTCCATACGCAGCATCAGCGCGGTCGCGGCCAGGGTCGTCAGCAGGTTCGCACAGGTCAACGGGATCATGACCATGAAGTTCACGATCTGTTGCAGGTCGGTGTTACCCCGGCTCATCAGCTGACCGGTGCGGGCATCGTCGTGGTAGGCGAAGTGGAGTTCCTGGAGGTGCGCGAACATCCGGTGGCGCAGATCGGCTTCGGCCCAACGCGCCTCACGGAACGCCCAGTAACGGCGGGTGCCGGTGAATACGGCCGACACCACGCCGACGAGTCCGATGATCACCCCCCACCGGATCACCGCATGGGTGTCACCTGCATCGATGCCGTCGTCGATCGCCGTCTGGATCAACATCGGCACGGTCACCTTTGCCGCGGTCCAGACGACTCCCGCGAGGATGCCGACGATCAAACCGGCACGCTGGGCACGTACCTGACGCCACAAGAGTTGCCACCCGCGACGGCCCGTGGTGGCGTCGGTGTCCGAATCAGTCACGTCGGCGCCGCCAGGTGCGGGCACCGCGGACGGGCCGTGACGGTCACGGGCAGGACGAAGCACATCGATTCCATGCTCGGGACCCCCGGAATCCGGAACGGACGAATGAGAAGATGCGAGTCAGTTGACCCGCGGGTCAGGACCGTACCGGACGACCGAAAGCCGACTCAAGAACATTCCGTCCGAGTAAGGTCGGGCTCGGAGACACTAGGTCGAAAGCCCTACAGGAATCGCCCGAATCCGCCGATGATGCAACGAGAACCGAGGAGTGGGCGATGCGGTATGAAGAACTGACCTTGCCGCTCGGGGGGTCCGAGCTCCGCCTCCGCCTTCATTCGCGCCTGACGATCCTCGGAGGCTTGTCCGGTACCCAGCGGCGCCACTTCATCGACACGGTCACCGAACTCAACCGAGGAGCGCTCTACGGCGGGAGTGTGTCGCTCCTCGACGCCGGTGGGCGCCGTCAGATCATCGACGGGATCACGGGTGTTGACCCCGCCACGCATCCCCAACGCAGCGCCGGTGCCTGGCGCAGTCTGTTGGTCGTCGGTGCCGAAGACCTCGGGCTGCCCCGAGCGTCGGATGATCCGGGCCGGCTCACCATGCGCACCGAACTCGAAGCTGCGAAGCGCCAGGCCGAGAAAGCCCGTGACGAGCTGACCGCCGCGAGAGAAGAGCGTCGACGCCATGCCGCAGAGGTGGCCGAACTTGCCGAATGCGAGACCCGCCTCGCCGACCTCGGCACCGAGACCGACCGCCACCGCCACAACCGCGCCCGAGCACTCGTCGAACTCGAGGAAGTGCGGGCGTCACTGCTCGCGGTC
>DASSYG010000365.1:0-30924 GCA_035703405.1 Acidimicrobiales bacterium
ATCCTGATCATCCACGGTGGGGCAGACGAGCAGATCCCGACCGTGTCGAGTCAACTATTGGCCGGGCAGTTGTGTGCGACGGGTCAGAATCTCGAGCGTTGGATGTACCCCGGCCGGTCGCACTCCGGAGTAATCGGCCCATCGCTGAACAGCATGGTCGACTGGATGAGCGCCCGATTCGCCGGTGAGACCGCCCCCGATGCGGCTGCCCCCACCGGCCAGGACGACATCGACGACACGATCTGTGCGAACGGCACGATGGTCAGCCGCGCCGACTACGAAAAGCCGAATGGCAACGGCAACGGCAACGGCCACAACGGTGACGGCACCGACAACGAACCGTCGTCGGGCAATGGCAATGGAAGCGGCAACGGAACAGGCACGACAGCACCGGTCGCCACGCCGGTGAGCGCTCGGCCGGCATTCACCGGCTGAGTCGTCACCGGCTGAACCGTCACCGGCGCCACCGCATCAGGCGTCCGGGCCGCTCAGCGTCGCCATGTCCTCGGCGAGCGTGGCCCGGACCCGCACACACAATGCCTCGTGGGCGAGCTGCTTGGAGCGCGCGTACGCGCCCGTCCGGTAGCCGGCCAGCACCGTCGCGCGGTCCATGGCAGAGGTGATGACTTCGTCGGCCGGCACGACGGCGTCGAGGTAGCCGATCTGCGCGGCGCCTGTCGGGTCGAAGATCTCTGACGCGAGCGTGGCCCGAGTGAACGCCGTCGGCAACAGCCGGTCGCGGGCGAACTCGATCACGAAGATCGGCAGCGGCATGCCGATCGCCACCTCGGTGAGTCCGATCTTGAAGGGTCCGTCTGCCCCGATGCGAATGTCGCTCGCCATGAGCAACAATGCTCCCATCGCCAAGGCGTGACCGGTGCAAGCAGACACGATCGGTAGCGGGTGTTCGTACATGGTGCACAGCAGCTCGGCGCCGTCGCTGACCAGGGAGCGCATCGCGTCTTCCGACGAGGTCATCACCGACAGGTCGAACCCGGCAGAGAAACGACCGTCACGGCCCACCAGTACCACCGCACGCGCCTCGGAGGCGGCACGATCGAGGTATTCGTGGACGGCCTCGATGGTCGACGGGCCGATGACGTTCGCCTTGCCGTCGTCGTGGGTGATGACCGCGATGTTGCCGTCGAGATGATAGGTGGGCACGGGGGCTTCGCTCATGGGAGGCGACGCTACCCGGGTCGTCGGGTGCCGCCCGCCACGCCGTGCCCCGGTGCGTCGGGTCAGAGCCCGATGTGACCCTGGGTCCGCAGGAAAGCGACCATCTCGGTGAAGCGGGTTCCGTGGTCGAGCCTGGTGGTCCAGTAATCCAGACCCGCCGGGTCGGCGGGGCGGTCGAGGATCGCGAGATACGCGCCCTGCACGAGCACGTCGTGGTGCGTGCGCGCCCGGTGTTCGGCGGATTCGGAGAACGCGTACAGCACCTGGCCGCGGGTCATCGACCCCTGATCGATCTGTTCGGTCCAGTAGCGAGCGCCGGCAGGGTCTGGTGGGCGACCGAGCACGTTCGCATAGAGCGCTTCGACGAGTCCCGCGGTGCCGCCGCGGTCATAGCGGGCATGGAATTCTTCGGAGGCGGCGAACTGGGCCGCGACCGAGTGTGGTGACCCACCGCTCTGGAGGCGGGCGCTCCAGTAGAACATCTCGGAGACGTCGGGGCGCCGGTCGAAGGTGCTCTCGTACAGCCGGATGACCATTGCCGGTGCGCGCTCGAATTCGGCGGAGGTGAGTAGCCGGGTGAGCAGACTGGTGCGGCCGAGGGTGCCCCGGTCCAGAGCGATGCCGGTGAGGTGCGCTTCGAGCGGCGATGGCCACCGTTGCAGCGTGCGCAGATACGCGGTGCCCACGTAGCGACTCGACGCGGGGCTGGCGGCGAGCACCGCTACGCCGTAGCGGTGGGCAACCTGTTGACGTTCGGAGCCGAGCGGCCACACCCGGTTCACACACGGCGCAGCGCCCTTGCTCTGTTGCATCATCACCGGCGCGGGTCGACCGGCGCCGGGGCATGCGACGTGGCCGAGGCCGAGAAAATGACCGACCTCGTGATTGACGACGTAGTCACGGTACGCGTCGAGACCGAGCGTCCAGGTCGGGGTGCCGTGCTTCCAACGTGCTTCGTTGATGTAGACGTTCGAGCCGACTCGGCAACTCCAGGTGCTACTGCACCCGGGTGTCGCGCCGAGCACGGCCGGATCGGTGATCAGCAGGTGCATCAACGCGTTCGAGGCGACCCGCGTGAACGTGATGCTGCCGCCCAACGACCACCCGTCGAGCGCCCTCAGCGTGCGGGCCGCACGGGACGCGAACGCTTCGACGCTCGTGCTGGTGTGGCCCGCGCTGCCGACCGAATAGGAGATGACCACTGACCGCTTCGATGCCGCGGCCGCCGCCGGTGCAGCATGCGCCGCCGGTGGGGCCGAAACGGCTGAACCCACCACGACGGCCAGCGCCAGCGCGACGGCGCAGGACTGGTGACGGAGCTGGCGCGGCGACTTCATGTGGACTCCCGGGACGTGCTGTGAACGTTACCTGCCCGCAGAGACGCCGTTGGTGCGTCGGGCCGCCGCCCGGTTGAGTTCGGTCGCGCCGACGGTGCCGGCGACCTGGCCGTCGTGACCGACGACGAGGATTTGGCCGACGGCGTTGCCGCGCAGCCGATCGACCAGGTCGAGGCTGGATTCGTCGACGCGGGCGACCGCGACGCGGTCGATGGGGAAGGCGAGCTGTCCGAGGGGAACGGTGGCCCGACTGCCCGCGTCGGTGTTGCGGATCTGCTCGGCGGTCAGCAGTCCGGTGATGCGTCCGTCGGGTGCCTGCGCGCAGAACGCCGGCGGGAACGGGTCCGGTGCCCCGACCGCGAGTGCCCGGTCGATGCTCAGGTTCGCGGGGAGGATGGGTGGCGAGGGGCGCATGATGTCTGCGGCGGTCGCCGCTGACAGCGCGGTCTCCGCGCCGGTACGTCGGAGATCGCTCAGCGCGACCGAGATGATCCACCAGCCGATGATCATCAGCCAGATGCCGTTGAACGACTCACTCGAGTTCATCGCCGCCAGGCCGTAGGCGACCCCGGCGCCGCCGAGTGCGACGCCGGCGTATGCGGACCACTTTCGAGCGGCGGTGCGGTTGCCGGTGACAGCCCAGACCCCGGCGCTGAACAGTTGGCCTCCGTCGAGCGGGGCGGCCGGCAGCAGGTTGAACGCCCCCAGCAGAAAGTTCACGAACGCCAACCAGCCGAGCACGACGGCGACCAACCCGGAGGTGCCGATGCCGACGGCGAACACGTCGGCGTCGCCTGCGACCCACAGGTGCGCGAGCCAGAAGATGCCACCGAGCGCCAGGTTCGAGACTGGGCCCACCGCCGCAATGATGAACTGCTGGCCGGGGGTGGTGGGTTCGCTTTCGAGTTCGGCGTAGCCGCCGAGCAGCCAGAGGGTGATGCCGCGCACGCCGATGCCTCGGCGTTGGGCCATGAGAGCGTGGCTCATCTCGTGGACGAGCAGGCTCAGAAAGAATCCGAGTGCGCCGACAATGCCGGCGATCCAGTATGCGGTGTCCGACAGGAAGTACGCCTCCCGCGGGAACTGATACGTGGCGAGGATGTAGACGTAGAACCCGGCGATGAGCAGCACCGACCAGCTCAAGCCGACCCGGATGCCCCGGATGTGACCGAGTGGGATGTTGTTCTTCACCGTCGCGCTTCCATGAGCGGCTTCAGGCTACTGGTCGGCGCCCGGGACTGTCCGGGTCGGCCACGACCCGGCGTCTGTGGAATGTGTCTGCGGCTTGACGCGTGACCGGAGCAGTGATGACTAGGATACGGGTCATGGCCGACGTGCAGTCCCTGGCGCACATCAAAGCGCATCTCTCCGAAGTGGTGGACGGCATCGAGCAGCGGCACGAGCGGGTGGTGCTCACCCGGAACGGTCGCCCGGCCGCGGTTCTGTTGAGCCCGGATGATCTCGAGGCGTTGGAAGCAACCTTGGATCTGCTTTCTGACCCCGCGGCGCTGCGAGAGATCGACGAGGCGCGTGCTCAGATCGAGGCCGGTGACTTTCTGGACGCCGACACACTGCGCGAGAAGTACCTCCGCCGTTGACCGAAGGCGAGTGGCAACTTGCGGTCGCGGCCGCGGCGGATCGCACGTTGCAGCGTCTGCCTGCGAAGGTCGCCGCGCCGGTTGTCGAGTTCATGGTTGGGCCGCTGTGTGCATCTCCGCAGCGTGTCGGTCATCCGTTGCGACGGGAAGTCACGGGTGCCTACTCGGCCCGTCGAGGTGCCTACCGAATCCTCTACGAGTTGGACGAGGAAACTCGGACCGTTCAGGTCTTGCGTATCGAGCACCGCGCAGACGTCTATCGGCCACGGTGACCTCTTGGTCTGCCGGTACCGGGTTGGGGCTGTTCAGATCCGACCGGTGAAGTCCTGGCCGAACGGCGACCCTGCCGGGCCTGAGTCTGGTGACGCGTCTGCAGCAGGGCCGGCCCCAGCAGGCGGTGCCGGATCGGCGGAGGGACTCCGTTCCGCGAACGCCGCGATGTTCGATGCGTCCTGTTCGAGCCTGGCGAGGATCCGGTGCACCGCGCCCGGGGTGATCTCCAGCGCCCGGGCGAGCCGGTCGAGCATCGTGCGATTGGTCAGCGACAGGTCCCCGGTGGCCGTGGCGACATGCCCGATGTCGATCACCAGGCGTTCCCTTGCGGTCGGCTCCATGTCGATCGTCAATTGGTGTGCTTCGTCTACGACATTGGAAACGTCCATGCTGCGCAGGTCGGCGTCGAGATCGGTCGTCGAGTAGTGGTGCATGCCCGCCCCCTGGATCACGGTGACGGCCACGCGCCGCGTCGGCTCGTCGTAGGGGTCGCCGTCGAGCACGGCCAGCACGGTCGCGGCACGGGTGAGGCGTTGGAGCCGGGTGGCGAGATCCGAGGTAGGAGGAGAGGTGAGCACGTGTTCGTCATAGACGCGGTGGCATCCCTGGCATACGTACACCTCGGCGGTGATGTCCCGAGGAATGAGTGGGATCACGATGTGGTACCAGTTTCGGGATCGGCGATGGCGATAGACCCGCTCCGAGCCGCATCCGGGGCAGTAGAACGTGCCGGTCTCCCGGTCGTGCCAGCGTTCGAAGGTGCCCACCCTTGTGCTCACGGCACGTCACCGTATCTGGTCCGAGCGCCCCATGGGTCGCCGAGCGCACTGGTCGATCGTCGGCGATTGCACGGTAGGCTCGGTGCCGACATGACTACGACGTCGATCTCACCGGTGCTCACCGTGACCGAACGGGCGATCACCGACATCCGCAACCTGCTGGTCGCCGAAGACGACGCCGACGATCTCGCCCTCTGGGTGCAGATCACCGGCGCGAACGGCCCTGATTATGCCTATGACCTGGCCTTCGAGTCGCTCGATGACGTGGCCGAAGGCGACGCGGTCAGCGACCACGACGGGCTCCGGGTGGTGATCCCGGCCGCGTCGATCGACGCGTTGCGGGGCGCGACGCTCGATCTGCCCGACGATGCGGACCAGGGCGGCCTGGTGTTGCGCAACCCCAACAAACCCGACCCGCTCGAAGGGATCGACCTGACCACGGGTGGGGACCTGGCCGAGCAGGTCACGATGGTCATCGACAAGATCGTCAACCCGATGCTCGCTCAGCACGGCGGATTCGCCCAGCTCGCCGGGGTGCAGGACACCAAGGTGTTCGTGTTGATGGGCGGCGGCTGTCACGGCTGCTCGATCAGTTGGCTGACGCTCAAGAGCGGCATCACCAAGACGATCATGGAATCGGTACCCGACGTGACTGAGGTCGTGGACGTGACCGATCACGCCACCGGTGAGAACCCGTATTTCACCTCGACCGACGGTGCCTCTTCGGTCGCGTCGTCCAGCACCTGAGCCACCGCCGAAGCGGCGAATCGACCATCGGGCGCTTCAGTCCAGTCGAGCGGTGACCGCGTCGACGATGCCGTTGGCGTCGAGTCCGGCGTCGGCGAGCAACTCTTCGGGGTTGCCGTGGGTGACGAACTCGCGGGGCAGCCCCAGGTTGATCACCCAGGGAGGGTGCGCGGCGCCGTCTCGGGCAGCCACCGCGACGATGCGCGCGCCCATCGTCGCGCCGACGCCACCTTCGACGAGGCCGTCTTCGATGGTCACCACGACATCGTGGTGCGCGGCGTTGGCGATCAGCGCCGGGTCGGGCGGCTGCACGACCCGCGGATCCCACACGGTCACCGCGATGCCCGCTTCGGCGAGTCGATCCGCGGCGGCGACCGCTTCGTCGAGCAGTTTGCCGACACCGATCAGACAGACTCGGGCGGCTTCGTCCGCGCGCACGAGGCGCCCGGCGAATCCTGACCCGACGGCGTGTTCGTCGCCCATGACCGCCGGGGTGCGCGGGTAGCGGATCGTCACAGGGCCATCGGCTGATTCGACGGCGTCGTGCAGCATCTGCTGGAGCTCCTGGTACGACGAAGGCACGAGCACGGTCATGCCGGGCACCTTCGACATCCACACCAGGTCGAACATGCCGTGGTGAGAGGCGCCGTCGGGCCCGGTCAGCCCGGCCCGGTCGATCGCGAAGATCACCTTCTGGCCGTGCAACGCGACGTCGTAGATGCTCTGGTCGAGCGCCCGGGTGAGAAAGGTCGAGTACAGCGCGACGACGGGGCGCAGCCCGGCCATGGCCATGCCCGCAGCGGCGGTCACCGCATGTTGTTCGGCGATGCCGACGTCGATGAGTCGATCGGGAAAACGGTCACCGAAGGCGAGCAACCCGGTCGAGCCGGGCATCGCCGCGGTGATCGCCACGATCTCGGGGTGGGCGTCGGCCTCCTTGATGAGCGCCTCGGTGAACGCGCCGGTGTAGGAGGGCGGGCCGCCGGGCACATGTTGGGGGCCGATCTCGGGGTTGAACCGGGGCGCGTCGTGCAGACACTTCTCTTCGTCGTCTTCGGCGGGCGGGTAGCCACGCCCCTTCTGGGTCAGCACGTGCACCACGACCGGACCGTCGGGGTAGTCGGCCGCGTTGCGCAGCGCCTTCTCGAGGGATTCGACGTCGTGGCCGTCGAAGGGGCCGGCGTAACGCACGCCGAGCGTTTCGAAGAACGCGGTGGGTTCGATCATGTCGCGCAGACCGGTGAGTGCGCCCTCGATGCCCCAGGCGAGATGGTCGCCCACGACGGGCACGTCTCGCACGATGCGCGACATCTTCGCCCGTTGCCGCAGATACGACGGGTGCATCCGCAGACGTGCCACGCCTTCGGAGATGCGCGACACGGTCGGGGCGTAGCTGCGGCCGTTGTCGTTGAACACGATGATGGCGCGGCGGCCCGAATGGCCGAGGTTGTTGAGGGCCTCGTACGCGAGCCCGCCGGTCATGGCGCCGTCGCCGAGCACGGTGACCACACGCCGGTCGTGCACGCCGAGGTGTTCGAACGCAGTGGCGATACCGAACGCGTAGCTCGCGCCGGTGGATGCGTGGGAGTTCTCGATCCAGTCGTGATCGGATTCGGCCCGACTCGGGTAGCCCGACATGCCGCCGGGCTGGCGCAGGTGCTCGAATCCATCCTGGCGACCGGTGAGGATCTTGTGCACGTAGGCCTGGTGCCCGGTGTCGAACAGCAGGACGTCGTCGGGGGAGTGGAACACCCGGTGCAGGGCGAGGGTCAGCTCTACGGCGCCGAGGTTGGAGCCCAGGTGGCCGCCGTTTGCGGCGACCGAGGTGACGATGAAATGCCGGATCTCCGCGGCCAGCGCGTCGAGCTCGGCATAGTCGAGCCGCCGCAGATCGCGGGGAGAGTTGATGCTGGAAAGATACTCGGGCACTTCGATCGCCTCGAAAGGGTGGCTTCACGGCACGCCCGGGAAGGCGGAGCTGCCGACGATCCAGGTTACTCCGCGAGCCGCCGCTCCGTCGCGCCGGGGCGCACGGTTGGCCGATGCCGGCGCGTGTGGCGAGAACGCGAAGAGACTGTTCGCCCGTGGATTATCTGACGGCGGCAGCGCGAAAACCGTGAGGTGCTCGAAAGCAAGCGTGGTCGACAAACATTTCGAGGTCTGCATCCGTGTGCTTGACACGAGGGGTAATCTCATTGGTGACGGCTTCTATCGTATGGGGATTGTCGTGTCGGCGGGGGGCTGACGTGGCGCTTCGTGAGGAGATTCAGGCAATGGCGGGTGCGCGGGTTGGGGTGGTGTTGGTTTCGTTGGTGGTTGTCGGAGCGGGCGTGTTGGTGCCCGCGGGCACGTCGTTTGGTTCGGGGCCGTCGTCGGTGTCTGGGTCGGGTTCTTCGACGTCGGCTCCGGGTACGACTACGTCGAGTTCGATTGCGGGAAGCGGTTCTGTGGCGTCGGGTTCGTCGTCGAGTGTGCCCGAGGCGTCGGTGCCTGTGCCGGGTACGGCTCCTGGCCCGGAGGTGAATTCGGGTGTCCAGGGGTCGGACGATGAGCCTTTCAGGGTTGATCGGTGGGGGGTGCCGTCGTCGTCGGGTCTTCTGTCCGGGGTTTCGACTGGCGGGAGTGCTGGTCCTGGGTTGCTATCGGTGTCTGGGGATCATGCAGTTGAGTATGCGGATGCGGTGATCGGGACCTCAGGATTGGCTGGGTACTGGCGGTTGCATGGGGTGTCTGATGTCGCGGATCGGTCGTCTGGTGGTCACGATGGGGTGATCACTGCGCTTGATCCGACGCCGGAAGATAATGTGCCGGTGGATCCGGCGGACATATTTTCGACGGCGGTTGGTGGTGGGGTGTGGCCGGGCTCGGATGCATTGAAGCTGGACCGTGTTGAGCAGATTGCGGGTGGGGTCGCGGTTGGTTCTGATTGGTTCGATCAGACTGTCTGGTCGGCGGAGGGTTGGGTGAAAGACACTCAAGAGGATCAATTGGGTGTCGGTGTTTTCGATCAGTAGTCGAACAATGAGAGTGCGTCTTGGCGGCGGAGCTTGTCCTCGAATGGCGCTGAATCGTCGAGTGATGTGCGCGTCGCTGCGTATCGTTATTCGAATCCTTCTAGCATCGGTGTTCAGGGTTCGATGTCGGTGGGTGGTTGGCATCAGGTTTCGGTTGTCGATGATGGTTCGATGTTGACTTTGTTCGTCGATGGCGTGCCGGTCGCTTCGGTTACCGAGGCGGCCGTGGCTTACCCGGCGGGGTCGGCCTTGTGGTTGGCCTGGTTCACGAATGGGTGTGACTGTAGGCGTGGCGTCGCGTACATGAGTGACATTTCGGTGTATTCGGAGGCGCTGCCACCGGGCGTGATCGCGGAGCATTATCAGGCCGCGGGTGGGGTGTTGCCGTTGAGCTACGCGAATCTTATGGGTGAGTCGAATCCGTCGATGTCGTGTTATTCATGTTCGGCCGGCACGATTCGTCAGCAGATCGGTGCTCCGGTGAACGCGCAGACCGGCAACTTTTCGCATTCGTTCGACGATATCGGGTTGCCCGGTCGAGGCCCGGAGTTGGGGGTTTCCCGAACGTACAATTCGTTGGCTGCGGTGATGCCCGACGAGGGATCCTCGGCGCCGGAGGTGGGTTTCGGGTCGGGTTGGTCTTGGAATTATGGGAGTCATCTGGTGTTCGATGCGACGGCGCCGGTCCCGGTCGATCCTGGCGACCCGTCGCCTGATCCGGAGACGGGGCCGAACCTGATCGGGTTTGTCCAAGAGAACGGTTCAGAGGTGCTGTTTTCTCAAGACGGCACGGGTGCGTGGGTGTCTCCGTCGAATGTATTCGCGACACTGGCCCACAATCTGGATGGCTCGTGGACGGTCGTGCGTGCGGATACGGCCACGTTCACGTTCGACGCGGATGGCCGCCTGATCGGTGAATCGGATAGGAACGGGTATCAGATTTCGTTGTCGTGGCCGTCGAGTTTCCCGGGTGCCGTGGTGGTGACTGGTGCGTCGGGTGCGACGTTGTCGATTGAAGTGAACGGCGATGGCCTGGTGACTTTGGTGACCGATTCGGTCGGGCGGAGCGTCAGCTACGGCTATGCCGACTGGATTTTGAGGTCGGTGTCATCGTTGGCTGGCGGTTCGTGGACCTACAGTTATGGTCCAGGTGACTTGATGACGTCGATGACCGATCCGTTCGGTGGTACCGTAGCAAATAGTTACGATGGTATGGACCGGGTCGTTGCCCAATGGGGGCCGGTCGCGGCGGCGAACGCGGTTGGTGAACCCTCGGATACCGCGTCGGCGACGACGTTCGATTATTCGATTCTGAACGAGACGACGATCACCGATCCGACAGGTCGGATCGAACGACAGACCTTCCGGCAGGGCTATTTGGTATCGGACACGATCGGCACGGGCGCTGGCGCGTCGACGAGCATGTTCGAGTACGACGCGGTCACCTCCGGGCAGGCGAGGATGACCGATGCGTCCGAGAACGTGACCGAAACAACCTATTTCGAGCAAGGTTGGATCAAATCGACGACCGATGGTGCCGGGAACACCACCAATTTCGGAGGATACAACGCTTTCGGTGAACCTGGCACGGTCACTGACCCGTCCGGGGTGACGACCACCTACAGCTATGACGTGCACGGCAATGTGACTTTGGTGTCCACGCCGTGGAACACCCACCCTGGCCAGCCTGCTCTCACACACTACGCGTATGACACGACCTATCCAGGTGATTTGCTCCAGACCGTCGAAGCCGACGGGACCGTCACCGAGTTCAGCCATGACCCGGCCACGGGGCAGGTCACCTCGGTGATCGGTCCCGACGGGGAGACCACCTTTGGCTACGACCAGGCCGGTCACCGGACATGGTCGATTTCACCGGCAGGCAACACAGCCGGTGGAACACCGAGTGAGCATCGAAGTGTTGGGGTGGTGAACCCCGCGGGTCAGATTCTCGAGTCGTTGGATCCGCTTGGCGAGCCGGTCGCAGATGGTTTCCTGCGCTCCGGCACGAGTCTGGGGATCAGCGCTACCGGTGAGACCTGGGACGTCCGGTCGGGGAGCTGGGCGGTAACGCCGGGCGTGGCGTCGGTGACTGGCACCGCTGGTGGGGTGGCGTTGGCGACCATTCCGAATCCTGGCGATCCGAGCGATGGTGCGGTGGCGTCTATGATCGTGGCCGATGGCACGTCGAATTATGCAGGTCTTGCGTTCCGGGTGAAAGGTGCCGACAATTACTGGTTTCTCCGACAGGTTCCGGTGTTTGGTGGTCTGGCCATGTACAAGACCGTTGGTGGGGTGACCACGTTCGTGGCCGGCTATGAGACCGGTCTCACCACGGGGGACCGGATCATGGTGTCATCGGTCGGCTCCAAGATCGCCGTGTATCGCAACGGCGCGCGACTCGATGTGCTCGGTGGATCCGGTGAGGTCACCGACACCGACCTGGACACTTTCGCAACGACCGGGTTGATCGGCTTCTCGGCCGGACCGGTCGCATCCGGGTTCTCCAACCACACCCCAAGCGGTGGGGTCACCGATGCCTGGTTCGACGAGGCCGGTCGTGTCCTGAAAACTGCTGGGCCGCGCCTTGTTGCGTCGGGGGAAGAGATCACCAGGGTTGTCTATGACGCCGGGGGAAGGGCGGTCAAAACCACCGACGCGAATGGTCACGCGACAGCCAGTGAGTATGATCTGGCGGGACGGGTCGTCACCCAACGGGTCGGGGTGACGGGCTCGGATCCGAACGGGTCGGGTTCGACCAGCTACGCCTATGATTCCCAGGGCCGGGTCGCGTCCACGCAGGCCGGTGGGAAGCCTGCAGTTGAATTTGTTTACACCGATGCGTCCGGGTCGAATCCAGCCACGCGAGTGGTGACCGAACCGTCCGGGGCGACGGTGACGACCGTGTTCGATACGGCGAGTCGGCCGTCGAGGGTCACCTATTCGGATGCGACACCGATGGTGAGCTTCACGTATGACGAGAATGGTCGGGTCACGAGCGAGGATTCGGCCGGGTCGGGGGCAGATGTGGTCAGTAGCTATGACTCCTTGGGGCAGGTCGCGTCGGTGACGCGGGCTCAGCGGTTGGTCAGATATATCTATGATCGGCCTGGTCGGATCTCCAAGATCAAGTATCCTTTCGGGAATGTGATCACACGCGGCTATGACCCCAAGGGACGGTGGGACACGGTCACCGACTGGAACGGCCAGACCACCAGCTTCGCCTACGATGCCGATGGCAATATCGCCGCCGTCACGACACCGAACGGAGTGATCGCCACTCGCAGCCATGACGCGAACGGCGCGATCGACCACATCAGCATCGATGATGCCACGACCAGTATCGCGGACTGGGAATATGCCCGTGACCAGGCCCAGAACCTGACCGGGGTCAGCGCTACTGGTGTTGGTGGGAACCACACCTGGGATTATGACGCGGCCGGAAATCTCACCAACCAAGCCGGGACACCCGCCGAGTCCTACGCGTACGATCCGTCCAACCAACCTGTCACGGTCGGCGACACCGCGCAGGCCTTCGACGCATCGGGTGAAATCTGTTGGACCTCACCGATCGCCGCAGCCGGCGCCGCCCGGGACTGTTCCGACAAACCCTCAGGCGGGGCAAGCTTTCACTACAACGACAACGGACAACGCACCGGGGAAGGCGCGACCGGGCTCTATCACTGGAATGCCGCGGGCCAACTGACCTGGTCAGGACGCCACGTCGCGACCGCGTACCGCTACGATCCAGCAGGGCTGCGCACCCAAGCCACCTACAACGGCTCCTACCACCGCTACTCCTAGGACGACACCTCCGGTGTGCCCCAACTTATCGGCGACCAGAACCCGGCCCACAACCTCACCTATCTCTATGGACCAGATGGGTTGCCTTTCGAACAGATCGACACGGTCACCGCCACCAGCACCTGGTTCCACCAAGACGCGACCGGATCGATCCGCTGCACCACCGACGACACCGGCACGTTGACCTCCACCCAAACGTTCACCCCCTGGGGCGAATCGGTCGATTCCACCGGCACCCCACCCCGCCTCGGCTACAAATCCAAACAAACCGACCCCTCCGGACTCATCTACCTCCAAGCCCGCTACTACGACCCAGAAACCGCCCAATTCCTCAGCGTCGACCCCCTCGCCCCCATCACCCACACCCGATACGGCTACACCAACAACAACCCCCTCAACGGCGCGGACCCGAACGGGCTGGTTGTGCAAGGATTCTGTCTGAGCGCGTCTGTCGGGTCGGTGCTGGCAATTGAAGGCCAAGCATGTATCGTAAGCGACGGCGTACACTCAGGCGTCTTGGTTATTAGTGGAGTAGGGTCCGGAACGCCTCAGGCCTCGATAGCGGGCGCTCTATTTATGAGTTCGGCCGATTCCGTTTTCGATCTTTCAGAAACTCAAGGCTGTCTTACGGCTCAGGGGGGTGTCGGGCCCGGAGTGGCAGCTGAATTGTGTATCGGGCGTGATGGATCCGACTCGTCTATCTTTGTGCACGTAGGTGGTACAATTGAGCCTGGCGGCTCTATGTCTGGGGGAGTATATACCGCGAAATACTATTCGTTCTCGGAGATATTTGGAAATTACCTTAGGAAGATATTCGGCTGTGAGCCTGGACCTTCGCCGACCCGCCACCACCGAAACCCCGACGGAGGTTGGGGAAGTGGTGGAGTTTCTCCGAACATGGATGGTAATGGTCTTCCGCTGCCGCCCCGAGGCTAACATTCAACTACGGATACAACTCATGCCAAATGACGTAATCATGACACCACGGATCTGGAGTTCCTTCTCCAGGATCTTCCCATCATTCGTGATTCTGCTTTCTGGGCCGCTCTTCCATGTTATTGGGTTCCCCATATTGCCGATTGTGCCCATCACCATTCTATTCGGGATATTAGCCATCATAATTAGCGTGAGTGGAACGCCACGTTACATCATCTCGGGCGTTGATGCCATTACATGTCGCATGTGGTCTGGTGCATCTATATTACTGGATGCGGAAGAAACACTTCTCTACAGCGGCGGTGGCTGGTACTGGCAAGTATTTTCCGGATGGCTTCTGGTAGATGGATCTGACAATGCTGTGTTTGTGCCAGCTCGTCCGACTAACTACACTGAGTGGCTGGGGCATGCGCAGGCTTCCGGGCTGCAAATCGTCGAACAGCGACCCGTTATTCAAAATGGGAGCACAAGTGCACTTCGCACAGCTCTTAGGAGTCTTTCGAATCGATGACAAGAGGTCAGATCAGGCGGCAATCCCCTTCCAAGGATTATGCAGGCGGGGTCTGCTGTGGGTTAGTGGTCCGTCGCGGATTTGGTGACGTGGTCGAGTTTGGCTCGTCCGCGTTTGACTTTGGTGATGATTTCTTTCGCGGTTTTGGTCCACACGAAGGGTTGGGGGTCGTCGTTCCAGTGTGAGACCCACAGGTCGAGTGCGTCGGTGAGTTGGTCGACGGAGGTGAACACGCCGTGTTTGAGGCGCTTGTTCGTGAGCTGAGCGAACCAGCCCTCGACCAGGTTCAGCCACGACGAGCTCGTCGGGGTGAAGTGGAGGTGCCATCGCTTCTGGCGGGGTTTCGCGAGCCATGCTTTGACCTCGGCGGACTTGTGTGCCGACAGGTTGTCCAACACGACATGGACCTCGAGGTCGCGGGGCGTGTGGGCATCGATCCAGCGGAAGAACGCCAACACGTCGGTGCTGGTGTGGGTCTTGCGGGTCTGGTGGAGCACTTCACCGGTGCCGACGTTCAACGCCGCGAACAAATCAGTGGTGCCGTTGCGCTTGTAGTCATGAGTCATCGTGCGGCCACGCCCGTTGATCATCGGCAGCGACGGCTGGGTCCGGTCCAACGCCTGGACCTGGGTCTTTTCGTCGAAGCTGAACACCACCGCCCGCTCAGGCGGGTTCAGATACAGGCCGACCACGTCAACCAACTTGGCTTCAAAATCCGGGTCGGTCGACAGCTTGAACGTCTCCACACGCCACGGTCGCAGTTTCCGGGCCTGCCAGATCCGCGCCACGGTGTCCTTGCCCACCCCATGCCGTTCGGCCATCGTGCGCGTCGACCACGCGGTGGCTTGATCGTCAGGGATCGTGTGCAACGTGTCGTGAACGATCGCGTCGACCGTGGCTTGCGCGATGACCGGTTTGCGGCCCCGCCCCTCAGCGATCGACCCGACCGCGTCGATCCCACCTTCTTCGTACTTGCGCCGCCAGCGACGCACCGCGTTCGGAGTCGTCGAACACTGCCGAGCGATCTCCGCATTCGCGACACCGTCCGCGGCCAACACCAACGCCTTGGCCTGGGCCACCGTCCGATGAGGCAACGACGTCGAACACGCCAACCGCTTCAACGCCTTACGTTCTCTGCGGGACACGTTCAACCGGGGAGCAGTCTGGATCGGCATGCCCTCAAGCCTAACCCACGCCACTATTTAAGCGACGGACCATTAGGTCGATGGTGGTTGTGAGTGATAATGCGGCGTTGGTGTCGGCGTCGTGATCGGTGGTGAAGGCGAGTTCGTACTCGACTGGGGTGAGCCGGCCGAGGCGGCGTTGCCGGCGGCGGCGGTTGTATCGGGTCGAGAAGCGGTGAAGTTCCGTTGCACCAGATCATCGTGCACCGCCGGTCCCAGAGGCAGGATCACGATGCCCCTGGGTGCTGCCCGCGGGCACAAGGCGGCACCGCTGTTCCCTCGTGGTGGCCTGGGCCGCTACCCGCCTCGATCAAGCGGGTGCGTCGGCATCGCCGTGGTGCGGCACGCCCGCAGCCGCGCTGGTCGCGGCAGGCGAGACGAGGCGCTTGGCGTCGCGGCGGTCGGCCCAGCGATGCGTCGCGAGGGCGAGCTGCCAGCCGAGAACTGTTCCCACCCCGAGGGTGACCAGCCCACCGACCGCGTCGAGCCAGTAGTGGTTGGCGGTGATGAGAATGCAGAACAGCGTCGCGAACGGGTACAAGATCACCAGCCCCTTGACCCAACGGCGGCGTGCCCGCGGGGCCACGACGATCGCGCACCACGTCGACCAGCCGATGTGCAGGCTCGGCATCGCCGCGAACTGGTTCGAGACCTGGGCCATCGCGGTGCTCCCGAAGCTCCACAGACCACCGAACGACTCGAGTGTGTCGATGAAGCCGAACTGGTGGCACGCGAGTTGCGGGTTCGCCGCGACGATCGACGCGGGCAGGCTGCAGCCGCCGAACTGGCCGGTGTGGTCGAGCAGTCGCGGGGGCATGAGCGAGAACGAGGCAAAGCCCACGAGTGCCACGATCGTGGTCAGCACGAGCGCGTTGCGCCAGACCGTGTAGTCGCGGGGGAACCGGCGGAACAGCCAGATCAACACGACGATCGGGATGATGAAGTGGAACGACCCGTAATAGATGTTCCAGAACTTGATCAGTCCGTGTCCGGGCAGGCCCAGATACCACTCCTGCAGGCGGGGTTCGAAGAACAGCCCAAGATGCTTTTCGATGTTGATCACGTCGTGGGCATGACCGAGGGCGATGGCGACCGCGTCGGGTGACACCTTCGAACCGATCGAGCTTCCCGATGATCCGAACGTGTTGCGCACGAGGCTGTACACCTCGTACAGCACGAACACCAACAACAACTCGCGCCACCACCGCAGACGCCGCCGCGCGGTCGGCTCCTCGGGAAGGTCGCGCCAGTGGCGTTCGGTCTCGGTCGTGTCGAGCACGATCGATTCTGGTGCCATCAGGCGCGGCCTCGGAAAGTGGTGAATGCCCCGGCCCGCGCCGGACCAGGCTCTCTGGGCATCCGGGGAGGATAAGGGATCACGTCCCTGCGAGGCCAACGAAGCCACCGACGAGCAGGCCGTAACCGACATGGGCGACGAGCGTGACGAGCGCAGTCGAGTGGCCGTAGTTGCGCATCAAAAACCCGGGAGGTTCGAGCAGCGGCGCCTCACCGGCCGCGCTGAAATCGTCTCCCATCCTCGGATGCACCGCCGGCAGGACCACGTTGACCAGTGCCGTGGCCGAGAACACGCCGTGCGCGGCGCCGAAGGCCGCGCCGAGCAGCCAGCCCGTGTGCCCGATGGCCTCGAACAGGCCGAAGTAGCCGAGGGCGAAGACGAGACCGAATCCGAAATGCGCCAGGTAGCCGATCAGCTTGGCGCGCCGCCGATCCGGGGTGAACATCGTGCCGAGCAGAAATGGCAGGTCCATGCGGGTCAGCCGCGCTTCGCTCGCCGCACGCAGCACCGTGGTCAGCACGAGCGTGCCTGCGAAGCCCCCGGCCAATGCCGCCCAGATGCTCACCGTGTCGTCTCCTCGAGTGTCGTCTCGTGCGCCGCATCGGCGCGGGGTCGTTGCTCATCCAGGGCCAGCGCCGCACCGATCAGCGCCAGGTGCGTGAGCGCCTGGGGAAGATTGCCGAGAAACGCGCCGGTTTCCGGGTCGATCTCCTCGGCGTAGATGCCGACATCGTTGCCGAGTGCCACGAGTTCGTCCATCAGCGCCACGGCCTCGTCGCGCCGTCCCTGGAGTGCCAGCGCCTCGACCAGCCAGAACGAACACGTCAGGAACGCACCCTCGTCGCCATCGAGTCCGTCTTCACCCGAATAGCGATACACGAACGGGCCGTGTCCGAGTTCACGCCGCACGGCATCCACCGTGGAGGTCATCCGCGGATCATCCGGGGGCCGATAGCCGAACAACACCCCGAGCAGCAGGCTCGCGTCGAGGTCGTCGCTGTGCGCGCTTCGCAGGTAGGTCTGTCGATCCTGTGACCAGCACTGATCGTCGACGAACGCGCGGACCGCCTGGCCCGTGGCCGTCCAGCGCCCGACGTGCCGGTTCGGGATCGCCCCTTGTGCGGCGAGGGCGACCGCACGATCCAACGCGACCACACACATCATCTTGGACTGGGTGAACTGCGCCAGCTCGCCACGCACCTCCCACAGCCCCGCATCGGGTGCATCCCAGCGTTCGCACACCAGGTCGGCGGTCGCCGCGAACCGCTTCGCGATGTCGGGGTCGATGCGTCGACCGCCGGCGGCGTACAGCCAGACGGTCTGCATCAGGTCGCCGTACACATCGAGCTGGAGCTGACCCGACGCCCCGTTGCCCACCCGCACCGGCGTGGAGCCGCGGTACCCGGGCAGCCCGAGGGACCGTTCACCCGAGTCCTCGCCGCCGTCCATCCGGTACAGCACCCGCAACTCAGGATGGGTCCGCTGCGACGCCTGCATGAGCCACCAGAAGAACGCGTCGGCCTCTGCGAACATCTCCAGACCCAGGAACGCCCCGAGCACGAACGCCGAATCGCGGACCCAGCAGAAGCGGTAGTCCCAGTTGCGTTCACCGCCGATCTCCTCGGGCAGCGACGTGGTGGCCGCCGCCGCGATCGCACCCGTGGGCGCATACACGAGCAGTTTCAGCGCCAGGACGCTGCGAACGACCGCGTCGTGCCAGTGACCGGTGTTCCCCAGTGACGACACGACGTTGCGCCACAGGCGCGTCGTCGCGTCCAGTCGAGCTTCCACGTCGGCGCGGGTCGGCGACACCAGCGGCCCCTGATGCGCGAACGCGAGCGCGCAAAGTGCGGTCGACGCCGGGGTGACCACGAAGGAGCCTTCGAACCCATCGTCGACGAGTTCGGCGGCGCCGAAGTCCCAACCGAACAGCGCCACCGCGTCCGCCCCGCAGGTCGCGACCGGCAGCGTGCCACCTCGCAGCGACAACTCGGTCTTCCGTTGGCCGAACGCGAAACGAGGCGTCAGGCGCCAACGCATCGTCACGGTTCCGGTGAGACCTTCGATGCGCCTGACGAGTTCACGTTGGGGAGCGAGGCGCCCGGTCGGCACCGTCATCGCATCGGTGATGCGCACACTGCCCGATGCGGTGTGAAAAGTCGCCTCCAGCACGTTGGTGTCGGGCACGTAGCGTCGCTCCACCGTGGACGGCTCGGTCGGGCACACCTCGAAGCGGCCGCCCCCCTCGGCGTCGAGGAGCGCGTCGAACACCCCGGGAGAATCGATGTCGGGCGCGCACAGCCAGTCGATCGAACCGTCGCGCGCCACGAGTGCCACGGTGCGCCCGTCACCGATCGCGGCGTAATCCTGCAGTGGTGCGTAGCCGGCGACTCTTGTCGGCGGCGCGGGCTTCATCGTTGCCGAAGCTATCCACGCAACGGCCGAATCGTGCCTCGCACTCCGTCGGGCGGTGTGGGATCCGACCGGTTCTCGGGCGAATCGGTATCACCGAGACCGCCTCCGGCAGGGCGACGCGTTCGTGCCGGTACGATGAAGCGCCGGACCGCACGGCCGTCGACGACGCTCGACGGTGCCAGGTGCGGTGTGACCAGTTCGCGAGATGCGCCCGTGTGGGCGCGACCAGGAGCCTTCGATGTCCCTACCCGATCTGATCGACCACGACACCCTGTCGTCCACGTTGTCCGAGGCGTTGCGTACCGGCGGAGAGTTCGCCGAGATCTTCGCCGAAGACAAGTCTTCGACGTCTGCACACCTCGACGACGGCCGCATCGAAGAACTGGTCTCGGGCCGTGACCGAGGCGCGGGCATCCGGGTCGTGCGCGGTGAGACCACCGGGTTCGCCCACACCGCGGACCTGTCAGCCGTTGGCCTGGCCGCAGCGGCCCGGGCTGCGGCGGCGGCCGCACACAGCGACGACGGCGGCGTCCACGAGATCTCCCTCGACGCGCACCTGGTGGATCACCCCTCACCGCCCAAGGTGCGTCCCGGTGACGTCGCCAAGGCCGACAAGGTCGCCCTGTTGCAACGCGCCGATGAGGCCGCCCGGGCCGGAGGGGCCGAGATCTCCCAGGTAGCGGTGAACTACGGCGATTCGCGCCGCCGGGTACTGATCGCCAACTCCGACGGGCTGCTCACCGGCGATGATCAGACCCGCACGCTGTTCAGCGTCGGTGCGGTCGCCACTGGCGACACCGGCATGCAGACCGGTCGCGAAGCCATCGGCCACACGGTGGGTTACGAGCTGTTCGACCGTTACGACGTCGACGAACTCGCCCGGGCCGCGTCGCAACGCGCCCGTACCAAACTCGCCGCCCGTCCGGCCCCAACCGGTGAGATGCCCGTGGTGATCGGCCCCGGCGGCGGCGGCGTGCTGTTCCATGAAGCCTGCGGACACGGTCTCGAAGCCGACCTCATCGCCAAGGGCGCGTCGGTGTTCGCCGGTCGCCGCGGCGAGAAGGTCGCTTCGGAGCTGGTGACCCTGATCGACGACGGCACCGTCGCTGGTGAATGGGGCGCGTACGGCGTGGATGACGAGGGCACCCCCGCCCAGCGCAACGTGCTGATCGAGAACGGAATCCTCACCGACTACATGTGGGACTTCCTGCGGGCCCGCAAGGAAGGCCGAGCGCGCTCTGGCAACGGACGCCGCCAGAACTACCAGTTCCTGCCGATGGTGCGCATGACCAACACGTTCATCTTGAACGGGCCCGACAACCCCGACGACATCGTCGCCGGCACCGACCACGGCGTGTACGTCGCCAAGCTCGGCGGCGGTCAGGTCAACACCGCCACCGGCGACTTCGTGTTCGGCATGACCGAGGCGTACCTGATCGAGAACGGCCGCATCACCGAGCCGCTGCGAGAGGGCAACCTGATCGGCAACGGCCCGGGCGTGCTGGCCGCGATCGACGCCGTGGGCAACGACTTCGCGTTCGGCCCGCCCGGAACGTGCGGCAAGGACGGCCAGGGCGTGCCGGTGGGTGACGGCGTTCCCACGCTGCGGGTCCCGACCGGTCTGACCATCGGAGGCCAGGCGGCATGAGTGACGAACTGCTCGAACTCGCCGACCGGGTGATCGGCTGGGCCCGCGACGACGAACAAGTCGAAGTGGTCGTCGGCCGCTCGACCGAAACCGAGATCCGCGTCTACGAAGGCGACATCGAGTCATTGTCTTCTGCGGGCACCGCCGGGGTCGGCGTGCGCGTGATCTCACAGAACCGTCAGGGTTTCGCCTATGCGGGCACCCTCGACGCCGACGTGCTCGGCGAGGTGCTGGCCGAGGCCCGCGACAACGCCACCTTCGCCACCGAGGACGAATTCCTCGGCCTCGCCGAACCCGACGGTGTGCCCGTGCCAGAACTGGATCTGTACCGAGCGTCGCTCGAATCGGTGCCGACCGAGGACAAGGTGGCGCTCGCGCTCGAACTCGAAGCGTCGGTGCGTGCCGCGGACGACCGGATCACCGGCGTCGAATCGGCCGAATACGGCGACGCCATCGGTGAAGGGGTCGTGGTCACCACGACCGGGATCCGTTCGGCCGGCCGTGAATCGGCGTGTTACGTGGGCGCGTATCCGCTCGCGAAGCAGGGCGAGGAGACCAAGACCGGTTTCGGCTTTTCGGTGGGCCGTGAACCCGCCGACGTCGACGTGGCCGCCGCTGCCGCCGACGCGGCCCGTCGGGCGACCCGTCTGCTGGGGGCAACCAAACCCACCGGCGGACGCATGACCGTGGTGTTCGACCCGTTCGTGACCGCCCAGTTCCTCGGCATCATCGCCGGCACCATGAACGGCGAAGCGGTCAACAAGGGCCGGTCGCTGTTCGCGGGACGCCTGGGTGAAGCGATCGCGAACCCGATCGTGACCCTTGTGGACGACCCGACCGACCCGCGCGCCTACCGGGCGACCGAAGCCGACGGTGAAGGCCTCGCCACCCGCCGCAACGTGCTGATCGACGGTGGCGACCTGCAGATGTTCCTGCACAACACCTACTCAGCCCGCCGCGCCGGGGCCAACTCGACCGGCTCGGCGGTGCGCGGGTTCAAGTCCACACCCGGGGTCGGTGCCCGGGCAGTCCAACTCACACCCGGATCCAACGATCAGGCCGCGCTGCTCGCCGAGGTCGGCGAAGGGATTCTCGTGTCGTCGGTGTCGGGCCTGCACTCGGGCGTCAACCCGGTCAGCGGTGACTTCTCCACCGGTGCCGAAGGGCTGCGGATCGCCGGTGGATCGTTGGGCGAACCGCTCAAGGAGTTCACAGTCGCCTCGACGCTGCAACGGATGCTGCTGGACGTGGCCGCGGTCGGCAATGACGTCGAATGGCTCCCCATGGGCGCGGCTGGCGTCAGTCTCGTCATCGGTGACGTGTCGGTGTCGGGTCTCTAACTCGCCACCACTCACGCATCATCGGGCCGAGCGCAGCGGTGTCGGCCTGAACTGCTTCAGTGCAAGACGGCGGCGATGTCGGTTTGACCGAAGTCGGTTCCCTTGAACAACAGCGCCGCACCCGACGGAGGGCGATGTGGCGAGGTCCACCGCCTTCATCATCGGACCGGCGGCGTGGTAGTCCACTGGGGAGTGAGCGAGATCCTGTCTCGTTTGCAGAATCGAGGACCACACCATGACCACCTTCACCGGAATTTCCCATGTCGATCTGACCGTCTCCGACGTCGAAGCCAGCGCCGAGTGGTACGCGAAAGTGCTGGGGTTGAAGCGGTTGGCACGCCAAGACCTCGACGGGCGGGTCATGGTCGTGTTGGCGCACCCCGAAACCCGTCTCGTGATCGGGCTCAACCAGCACGAAGGCCGCACGGCCGATCGATTCGACGAACGAAACCCGGGGCTCGACCACATCGGCTTCTCCGTGGAGCAGCGCGACGACCTGGTCGCACTGGACAAGCATCTGACGGCACTCAGGGTCGACCATTCGCCAGTCACCGACGCCCCATCGGGTTCGGGCACGGCGCTCGTGTTCCGCGACCCCGACAACATCCAGCTCGAGTACTGGTGGACCGCACCGCGCTGAGTCTCATCGTCGGTCGGGCATCAACCTGCTTCGGTCCGGAGACCGGCGCCTTCTACGATGCTCGGACGCCATGACCTCGTCCTCGACTCCGTCCTTTCTGTCCGACCTGGACACATTCCTGCGTGCCCGGCTCGTCGACGCGCCGGAAGGGTCCTATTCGAGTCGGGTCATGGCCGACCCGGTGCTCGCCCAACGCAAGATCATGGAGGAAGCCTTCGAGGTCTGCCTGGAGCTGGGTGCCCGACACCCCGACCTCACGGCCACCGCCGAGGAGGCCGCCGATCTGCTCTTCCACCTCGTCGCGGCGCTCGTCGGTGCCGGTGTGGCCTGGGCCGACGTCGAGGCCGCACTGCGCGAACGCCACCAGCGCCCCGCCCGGGACAGCACCTATGGCAGCGAGGAGACATCGTGACCCCGTCGACGGGGACCAGGATCGCGGTTCCCTCCAAGGGACGCCTTCGTGACGCGGCTCTCGACCTGCTCGCGGCCGCGGGATACCCGGTCTCGGGGCTGCGCGGCCGGGGCTCGATCGTGCAGGCCGAAGACCTGGAACTCATCGAGATGCGTCCCCGAGATGCCGCCGCGGCGCTCGCTGCGGGCACGCTCGACGCGGCGTTTCTCGCCACCGACATCGCACTGGAGCACGACGTCGCCGACCTGGGTTACCTCGCCCTCGGGCGGGCCCGGTCGACGCTCGTGGTGGCGGGGCGCGACGACGACGGTCCCGCGTCACTCGCGGAACTGACCGGTGGCGTCGTCGCCACCCACATGCCGAACCTGACGCAGCGGTTCCTCGCCGAGCACGGCGTCGAGGTGACGATCCTGTCGATGGGTGGATCACTCGAAGGGGTCTGCGCTGCGGGTATCGCCGATGCGATCGTCGACAACACCGAGACCGGTACGAGCCTGCGCCAGAACAGGCTCCGCGTCCTTGCGACCATCGCCGAGTGCGAGGCCGAACTGCGCTACCGAGAAGGCAACGACGAACTCGACGACCTGGTGTTGCGCCTCGACGCCGCCATGCACGCCGCCGCGCACCGCTATGTGATGCTGCATCTGCCCGCCGACCGGATCGAACAGTTGCGGTCGATCTTTCCCGGGCTGGCCTCACCCACGGTCCTGCCCCTGGCCGGACGCGACGACCTCGTCGCGGTGCACCTGGTCGTGGAGACCACCGCGTTGTGGCGCCGTCTCGGCGAGCTGCGGACCATGGGCGCGACGGGAATCGTCGCCCTACCTCCCGACGCCTTGCTCCCCTGAGCACGGTGCCAGCCGGTCCGGTCCTCCTCTGCATCCCGTCGCACTTCGGGACGTCCTACCGATTCTTCTGAACCTCCCGAAGTTCGGGGTGGTCAGTCCGATGACGACGACGAGGACGATGCCTTCGAGGTCGACTTCGCCGAACCGGACGACTTGGACGAATCCGACTTCTTCGCGGATGAGTCCGCGCCGTTGCTCGACGATGCCGACGTCGACGAGTCACCAGATGACGACCCTGTCGCATCCGAAGACGACCCGGCCGAATCCGACGAGCCCGACCCCGTGGTCGCCTTCTTCTTCGCGCCCGAGTCGTTCACGTAGAACCCCGAGCCCTTGAAGGCGATCCCGACGCTGCCGAACACCTTCTTGAGCCGACCACCACAGTCGGGGCACTCGGTCAAGGCGTCGTCGGTGAACGCCTGAACGATGTCGAACGTGTGACCACAGTCGGCGCAACGATATTCATAGGTGGGCATGGAACAAACCTCGGTCGATCCAGCGGGGAATTTCACCCGACTCCAAAACACGGTGGCCGCTCCGGAGTTCGTCACCGCGTCCGGCGGCTCTGGCCCTCCTGGCACTCGGCCACGTCGACTGCCAGCATACCGGCAGGTCGCTCACCTGCCCGAACCGGGTCGGCGCAATGCCCGCTGGCCGGGCCGGTCGGGGTGCTCCGATAGCATGTCGTGACCCGGGGCTCGATGGTGCGCATCGAGTGGGAGCAACTCGAATCGTCCAGAAAGGAGTCGGCGCTCGTGAGCAATGACGTCAAGTGTGCCGTGATCCCCGCGGCGGGCCTCGGTACCCGTTTTCTCCCGGCCACCAAGGCGCAGCCCAAGGAGATGCTCCCGGTCGTCGACAAACCGGCCATCCAGTACGTGGTCGAAGAGGCGGTCCAGGCGGGGATCGACGACATCCTCATCATCACCGGCCGAGGCAAACGCAGCATCGAGGACCACTTCGACCGGCAGTTCGAACTCGAGTACTTCCTGGAGGCCAAGGGCAAGGACCGGATGCTCACCGAGGTCCGGGAGCTCGCCGACCTCGCCGACATCCACTACGTCCGCCAGGGTGAACCCCTCGGCCTCGGTCATGCGGTGTCGGTGGCTCGCAAACACGTCGGCGACCGGCCGTTCGCGGTGATGCTCGGCGACGATCTCATGGTCGACGACTCCAAGGTGCTCCGTGCGATGATCGCCGCGCACGGGGTCCACGATGCGCCGGTCGTGGCGCTGCGCCAGGTGCCCGAAGCAGAGATCAGCTCCTATGGGTGTGCCGACATCGGGGGCATCGATCCTGGCGACGAGCCGGGTGTGGTGCAGATCCGGGGCATCGTCGAGAAACCCGAGCCCTCCGAAGCTCCGTCGTCGATGGCGGTGATGGGCCGCTACGTGTTCACGCCCGAGATCTTCGACATCCTCGACCGTGTCCAGCCGGGTGTCGGCGGCGAGATCCAACTCACCGACGCCATCGCCGAGTTGATCACGGTCGGCGACGTGTACGGCTACGTGTTCTCCGAAGGACGCTACGACATCGGCGCCAAGCTCGACTACCTGCGGGCCACGGTCGAGCTGGCGTTGCAGCGTGACGACCTCGGTGCGCCCTTCGAGGCATTCCTGGTCGAGCTCATGGCGCGGCGGTCCAGATGACGGCCCGACGGTTTCTCGATCCGCTCGCCACCGCACGGGCGACCGAGACGGGTATCAAAGAGGTCACTCATCGACGGGCCGTCGCTCGTGGCCGGGTCCACATGTCGCCCGAGACGACCTCGCTGGTGGCTCGGGGCGCGGTGTCCAAGGGAGATGTGCTGGCGGTCGCCCGGGTCGCGGGGATCCAGGCCGCCAAACGCGCCTCGGATCTGTTGCCGATGTGTCACCCCGTGCTGGTCGGATCGGTGTCGGTGAACTTCCGTGTCGAGGATGCGTTCATCGAGGTCGAGGCCCAGGTCGACACCGTCGATCGCACCGGCGTCGCGATGGAGGCGATGACCGCGTGCACGGTGGCGTGCCTGTCGATCTATGACATGTGCAAGTCGGCGGATCGGGCGATGACCGTCGACGACGTGTCCCTGTGGGAGACCACCGGCGGTGCCTCCGGACCCTACCGTCGAGATTCGACTGGCGAATATGACGGCGCCGTAGTAGAACCGTAACAACCACGACACGACCGTCATCGGGAATCCGAGGCGCACGCGTGCCGTGGGGGTGTGCCACGATCGGCCCACGTCCTCGTCCGAACCGACCGGGTATCCACCAATTCAGCAAGGTGGCGGAACTACGGTCACATTCACGTAAAGGCAGGCACGGAGCGTGACATTCGTGGTTCTGGGAGTACTGGCCATCGTGTGGATTGTCGTCCTCGGCTCCTACGCGAAGGAGCGCATGGCCGACCGACGCACCGACAGCGTCTCCGCCTTCCACTCCCAGCTCTCGACCCTGCAGCGCACCCACGCCGGCCCCGGGTCGCGGTCACCACGTGGCACAGCCGGTCGCCCACCGGTTTCCTCCGCATCAGCGATGGCCTGTGCAGTGGCACGTCAGCGCCGCAAGAACGTCCTGCTGGGCCTGCTCACCGTTGCCCTTCTCACCGTGATGCTCGCCGTGGCGGCGCCGGGGCTCGTCACGATCGGCCTCGCCATGATCAGCGTCGTCGCGTTCACCGGCTACGTGCTCCTGCTCGTCGAGCGGCAGCGGGTCGTCACCGAGCAGCACTCCAAGGTGCGCCCGATCTCCTCCGCGCGTCCCCGTCCGGCGATGCGTCAGGCGCCCGCCCGCCAGACGGTGCTCTCCGCGTCTCGGCGCTGAGTCAGCTCACTTCTCGGCAACACAGGTGGCCGGGGCGCCCAGTTCGAGCGTGCTGATCGCATAACCAGGAACGTGGCCGATCTCGCGTGAACCGCGATCGTTGATGCAGAACCACGTGTCGCCGTCGGGAATCCAGTGACGCACGTCGTGGTCGTCGACGTACCAGGTGGTCCCGTCGTCGTGGCGCAGGATCTGACCGCGGTACTCGGCGGGCAGGGTCGCAGCAGGATCGTCGACCTCATGGAAGGCGAGTGCCCCGGTGTAGCTGAGGGTGAGTCGTCCCTTGGAGAAGTCCTGGTAGTAGCCCACGGCGTTGTTCAGCGGATTCGATGCCGGCGTGCCCCAATCACCGGTGTCCTCTCCGTTGCCGTGCCACGTCGACCACACCACGTCGCCCAGGTAGAAGCCCGGCTGGTCGACCCCTGCACTGGCCATTGCCCCGTGGTCGGTGATGATCAACGAGACCTTTCCCGATGCCGACATGGCGCGCCGGCGGGGGAGTCCGGCGAGGGCCTGGGCCTGGGTGCCGTCCTTCCCCCCGACCTGGTGGTACGAGGAGTACTCGGCCTGGGACATCAGCAGCACGTGGTCCGGGTCGATCGCCACGAGCGCACCGTCGGGGGCGCCGCCGTTGACGAGCGGTTGGATGACGAGTTGGTCCCACCGCATGACCGGTGAACCCCCGCACGGTTCTGCCTCTCCCGGAGGGGTGAGCTGGGAGACCTGGGTCTCGAAGGGCACCTCGTAGGCCGCCAGTGCCGGATCGGTCGACTGGCCGACCGGATGGCACCCGGTGGCCCCGCCACCGGCGGTGGTGACGTGGCTGGTCGTGGAGGCGACCGCGATGGTGGAGGCCGCGGCCACTACGCCGTTGCCCGAATCCTCCCGTGTGGTGATCACCACCACGCCCGCCACGACGATGAGCAGCAACACGAGCGCGCCGGCGACCATGAACAGCCGTCGACCACGATCGGGTGATCGGATGTCCGATGCTGCGGCGGACGGCGGCGCATCGTCGGCGGCGGGATCGGACGGTCCTCCTCCGACGTCGACCGCGGCGGTGCGAGCATTGGTGTCGAGCGCACCGGCCAGTTGACGGACCGTTTCGTCCAGGAGACTCACACCGGTCGAGCGCCGTGCGCGCCGGTAGGCGTCGAAGGAGCAGTTGAAGGATGCCGACGCGCGTTCTCCACGCTGACGCAGTGGCGTCCACCGGTTGTCGCCGAACGCGAACAGGGCTTCGGCCGCGGCACGGAACTGCGGATCGTCGATGGACTCGAGGCCACCGGTTATCCCCCTGCGGTAACCGGCGAGACGGCGGTCCGGGTCGTCGGGAACGTCGAGGTAGGTCGCGAGGACGGGGAGGTGGGCGTCACGGAGCGCCTTGGGGGATCGCATGCCGGCGACGCGCCGGAGGTCATCGACGAGGTCGTCGAGCGACGACGCATTCACCGACTCGCGCGCCGCGTGATCGGCGATCTCGGGAGCGACTTCAGCAGGGGTGGAGTGCTGCTCGTCCTCGGACATTGTCGTGGAGCTTAGGTCCCTCCGGGTGGCTCGGCCAGCGCCCCCGCCCCGACTTCAGATAGCAGATTCATCCAAATTTCCCGAAGCCCCCTGTTTTTCCCCCGTTCTGAGGCCGAGGAACCCTTGACCTTCAGGCCGAGCTGCCGTAAACCGTGGTGAGTCCTGAGGGAGGAGGGTGGGGCCACGTGCCGATGCGGGACGGCACGGCTCCGCCTCTCGTCGATCGGGGTCCGGTCATCCGGGCCCCGATCCGACGGGCATTTCAGCAGACGTCGACGAATTCGTGCACCACGTAGTAGGTGTTGCCTCGCTTGGCGACGCCGGTTCCCATGTGGTCGTAGAGGGACGACAGCATGTTCGCCCGGTGACTCGGTGAGTTCATGAACGCGTTGTTGATCGCCAAGAGACTCGGACCCATGCCGACATTCTCGCCCAGTCGGCACCACGTGCCGCTCCGATAGCCGCTGGTCAACGAACTGTGCCTGATCGTGCCGATACTGGCGAGATGATTGGCCCAGTTCTGCGCCTTGGTGTCGGCAGGTCCGTAATCCGCGAGTTGGTGGACACCATTGACGGCCCTCGAGTAGATGATCTGGGCTTGGACGGTCGTCTGGTCTTCACTGAGGCAGCCGGCCAACACGGCGACCGTGAGGACCCCGGCAACGAGTGCGCCGAACATGCGACGTGACCGCGAACGGCCGGGTACAACAGAAATTGATGGTACGAGCTCCATGGCCCCACATCGGCACACTCCGAGAGGAAGTTGAACGGAAGTTCCGGGGCATCGGAGACAACTCCGTCACAGTCGTCGGATCCGGCATGGCAGGGAATGGCCCACTAAGATCGACCGGGTCACCTCTGGGGGTGTAGCTCAGCTGGCTAGAGCGCTTCGGTCGCATCGAAGAGGTCGTGGGTTCGACTCCCATCACCTCCACCAGAGAAGCCCATGTGGGCACGTCAGAGCCACCACGGGCGGGCAGGGGAGGGTCAGGCTTCCCCGCGCACCACGACGACCGGTGTAGTGGCGTGTTGGGCGACCTGGCGGCTCGTCGAACCCAGCAAGGTTCGTCTGAGCGGCCCGCGCCCCCGGTCGGCGATGACGATCATCGCCGCGTCCGCGCCGTTTGCGAGGAGCGATTGCGCCGGCCCGCCGTTCACCGCCTCGACCTCGACGGTCAATCCTGCAAGCGATGGATCACCGGAAACCTCGGCCAGCAACTCGTCGGCGCCTTTCGCGAGCGCATCGTAGACCTCGGGCACGGCGACTTCGGCGAAAAGCGGCCATTGCCACGCGTGCACGAGGCGAACAGATGCCCCCAGACTCGATGCCTCCGCGGCAGCCCACCGGAGCGCCCGCATCGACACATCCGAGCCGTCGACGCCGACGACGATCGTGTTTCGATGAGGCGTGGCATCGTCGACGTGGATGACCGCTACGGGACAGGGAGCGAGTTCGAGGATCCGCTGGCTGACCGAGCCGAGCAGGAGTCCCTCGAAGCCACCCAGGCCCCTGGCACCGACCACGATCGTGTCACCTGCGTCCGCGAATTCGGTGATCACCTCGGCGGCCGGACCCTGGATGCAGCGCTGGGTCACGCGGGGCGCCAGATCAGATGAGTCGATCGCCTTCGCGAGCACCCGCTGCGCGTCGACGTCGGTGAATTCCGGCTGCATCGCCTCACCGGCGGGCCGGTAGCCCTGGTCGAAGAACGACCAGGCGAGCACGGCGACGACCTCGTCGCCCGATCGCTCGGCCCGCTCGACCGCCCAGGCCAACGCACGTGCACTGTTCTCGGATCCGTCGATTCCGACAATCGTCCGACTCATGGCAACTCCTCGCTCAGGGGGATGTCATCGATCTCACTCTGCCTCCATCATCGCATCGATGTGTGGGGACCGAGCGAAAGTCGTTGACGCCGACTACCGATGGCGGTAGCACGTTGCCCACTATCGGATCCGAGTCTCTCGTGCTACCAGGGGACAACGGCCCGGATCTTACCGACGATCGGCGGTGGCATCCCGGCATTCGGCTCACGGTCCGCCCGGGTGCGCCGCTCCCAGGTCTGGCACGGGTGGGCACGATCTCGCGCCAGATCTGCCGGGGTGGTAGTCATCTGCCATGGATACGGTTGATCCCCGCAACGACCCGGCCCACTCGACGCGTCAGAGTGGCGACGACCCGCTCGACTTTCTCGGCATTGACGAACTGCTCGATGACACCGAAGTGCTGCTCCGTGACACGGTCCGGGCCTTCGTCGCCGATCGGGTGTTGCCCGACATCGCCGACTGGTTCGAACACGGCACCATCCCGGCCGAACTCGGCCCGGAACTCGGCGCGCTCGGGCTGTTGGGTATGAACCTGCACGGCTACGGATGCTCCGGTACCACCGCGGTGCAGTATGGCCTGGCCTGTGCGGAACTGGAGGCGGGCGATTCGGGTATCCGCAGTTTCGTGTCGGTCCAGGGGTCGCTGTCGATGTTCCCGATCTGGATGTTCGGCTCCGATGACCAGAAGAACGAATGGCTTCCCCGCATGGCCGCGGGAGAAGCGATCGGCTGCTTCGGGCTGACCGAGCCCGATTCGGGCTCGGATCCGGGCTCGATGCGCACCCGAGCGCGTCGCGACGGTGA
>DASSYG010000411.1:0-9847 GCA_035703405.1 Acidimicrobiales bacterium
GGCCATCCGTTTTGGGTCGAGGAGGTCGTCGCCCTTGGGTAGGGTCGCCGACATGGCCGCCAGCAGGGGATCGGCGTCGGTGAAGTCACCGGCCCGGGTGGCATGGACCCGGATCAAATCGGCGGTGTGCTCCACGGGATGGTCCTCCGGTCGACGGGGCGGACCCGATGGCGCGGTCCGGAACGGCCATGAGGCTACCGGGCCATGGCGTTCTGTGAGGGTCATTGCCACCACGTCGGTGCGCCGCGGTACGGTGCGGTCGTGACGGCTCGGCAGGCGAACGCGCCGCAGGTGCCACGGGTGCGGATCGTGGGCACCGGCCGTGTCGCCGGCGCGCTCGGCACGGTGCTCGAAGAACTCGACTGGGACGTGCTCGCCCCGATCGGTCGCCGAGACGACTGCTCCGGTGCGGCACACCAGACCGATGTGGTGGTGATCGCAACCCCCGACCGGGCGATCGCCGAGGTGGCCGCGGCGATCGAGCCCGACGCCGGAGCGCTGGTCGTGCACGTCGCGGGTTCGGTTGGCCTCGAGGTGCTCGCGGGGCATCCTCGGCGGGGCGCGCTGCACCCGCTGGTCTCGATTCCCGACCCGGTCACGGGGGCAATCCGATTGCGCGACGGTGCCTGGTTCGCGGTGGCCGCCGACCACGACGCGGACCTCGCGTTGCTGGGGTCGATCGTGGCGGCACTGCACGGTCACTCCGCCGCGGTGGCCGATGCCGATCGTGCCGCCTACCACGCTGCGGCGGTGGTCGCGTCGAACCACCTGGTCGCACTCATGGGCCAGGTGGAGCGGATCGCGGCCACAACCGGCGTGCCGGTCGAGGCGTTCGCGAAGCTGGCGAGCCAGACGCTCGACGGGCTCGCGACCGCGACGCCTACCGACGCGTTGACCGGCCCGGTACGGCGCGGCGACTGGGCGACGGTCGCCCGCCATCTCGATGCCTTGGCACCCGCCGAACGGCCCGGGTACGCCGCGCTGGCCGAATTGGCCGCCGGATTGGTGCCCGGTGACGCCGAGGCTCCGGCGTGGTTGGCCGTGGCCCGGCGTGGCGACGACTCGGCCACTCGGCCCGGCGAGAGAGACCTGCGGTGAGCGACTTGATCACCACGATCGCCGAGTTGCGGGCCCGTCTCGACGCCGAACGGGCGGCGGGTCGTCTCGTCGGGTTCGTGCCCACCATGGGCTACCTGCACGACGGGCACGCCGCGCTGGTCCGGGCCGCCCGCGCCGAGTGCGATGTCGTGGTCACCTCGATCTTCGTCAACCCGTTGCAGTTCGCGCCCGAGGAAGACCTCGCGGCGTATCCCCGGGACCTCGAGCGTGACCTGGCGATCATCGGCGCCGCTGGGGGAGATCTGGTGTTTCATCCAGACGGAGACGAGATGTACCCGGCGCCCGTGGCGACGACGGTGACGGTGGCGGGGCTGAGCGAGCGGTTCGAAGGCGCCAGTCGCCCGACCCACTTCGCCGGGGTGGCCACCGTGGTCACCAAGTTGTTCGCGATCGTGGGGCCTTGTCGGGCGTATTTGGGTGAGAAGGACTACCAGCAACTCGCCGTCGTGCGCCGTCTCGCGGCCGACCTGTCGCTGCCCGTCGAGGTGGTCGGCGTGCCGATCGTCCGAGAGGTCGACGGGCTGGCGATGTCGAGTCGCAACGTCTATCTGTCTGAGGCCGAACGTGCGGCGGCGCCGAGCCTGTACGCCGCGCTGTGCGCCGGAAGGGACGCGGTGTTGGCGGGAACCACCGACGCCGCAACGGTCGAAGCAGCCATGCGAGCCGTCGTGGACGCGGCACCGCTCATCGATCTCGACTACGCGGCGGTGGTCGACGCGGCGACGTTGACGCCCGTCGGCCATCTCGTCGGTGAGGTGCGTCTGTTGATCGCCGGGCGTCTCGGGCGGCCTCGACTGCTCGACAACATCGGCGTCACCGTGCCCACCACTCGCCCGGCCGGCGCGTCCGGCGCGGTGGCCGACGTCACCGATCGTGACGGTTGACTTGGGCGGTCCGGGTGACGACCGGGCAAACTGGAGAGGACACCAACGAGGGGGTGACCGCAGCCGCGGCACCCACCATGGACGCCTGATCCGGCGTCCGCAGTGAGGAAGGTCCACCGATGCGGCGACGCATGATGAAATCCAAGATCCACCGGGCCACGGTCACCGACGCGGACCTGCACTACGTGGGTTCGATCACGGTCGACGCCGACCTCATGGTCGCCGCCGATCTCACCGAGTACGAGCAGGTCGCGGTAGTCGACATCGACAACGGAAACCGTCTGGAAACCTATGTGATCGCCGGTGCGCCGGGGTCGGGGTCGATCTGTCTGAACGGTGCTGCGGCCCGTCTGGTGAGCCCGGGCGACAAGGTCATCATCATCTCCTATGCGGACTACGAAGAAGCCGAGTTGGCCGACTATGCACCGCAGATCGTGCATGTCGACACGGCGAACGCCCCGGTCGACGAAGCGCTCGCACGGGAACTCGCGGCCCTCGACACGCCGGCGCCGCGCCCGTATGTCGAAGTGGGCCCGGCCAAGGTGGCCGGCGTCGACGTGGCTACACCGGTCGCCTGAGCGCATCGTCGGATTCGGTGGGTCCTGAAGGGGTGGTGGCGTCGTCGGGCGAGCGATTCGATCTGCTGGTCGTCGGTTCGGGGGTCGCGGGGCTGTCCGCGGCGATCGCTGCCTCCACCGATCACGAGATGCGGGTCGGCGTGGTCACCAAAGGCGAGCTGTCGGACTCGACGACCCGCTGGGCACAGGGTGGCGTGGCCGCAGTGCTGTCCGAGGTGGATGATTCGGTCGACCTGCACGTCACCGACACGCTCACTGCCGGCGTCGGCCTGTGCGATGCCGATGCGGTGCAGCTACTGGTCGCCGAAGGACCCGACCGGGTCGGCGTGCTCATGGAGCTGGGTGCGGTGTTCGACCGTGACCCCGACGGGCGCCTCGAGTTCGCCCGCGAAGGTGGGCATTCCACTGCACGGGTGATCCACGCGGGGGGAGCGGCGACCGGTGCCGAGGTCGAACGGGCACTCGACGAGGCGGCTCGGGACCGTGCCATCGTGATCCACGAACACTGGTTCGCGTTCGACCTGATCGTCGAGGCCGGCCGGTGTGTCGGCGTACGGGGGCTCGACGCGGCGGGGAACGTCGCGGAGATCGGTGCCGCCAACGTGTTGCTCGCCACCGGCGGCGCCGGCCAGCTCTTCGCGGTCACGACGAACCCGCACGAGGCGACCGGCGACGGCACGGCGATGGCGCTGCGGGCCGGGGTGGCGGTTGCCGACGTCGAGTTCATGCAGTTCCATCCCACCGCGTTGCACGTGGCGCGGATGCCCCGCCCGCTGCTCACCGAGGCTCTACGCGGGCACGGCGCACTGCTGCGCGGACCCGACGGGCAGCGCTTCACCGACGAACTGGCGCCCCGCGACGTGGTGTCGCGGGCAGAGACCGCGGTGATGATCGAGACCCGTACCGATCATGTCTGGTTGGACGCCACGGCCCTCGACGATTTCGAAGGCCGCTTTCCCAGCATCGCGGCCGACCTTGCTTCGGTCGGACTCGACCCGGCGCGGGACTGGTTGCCGGTGGCTCCGGCTGCCCACTACCTTTCGGGCGGGGTGGTCACCGACCTGTCCGGAGCGTCGAGTCTTCCCGGGCTGTGGGCCGCAGGTGAGGCGGCGTGCACGGGGGTGCACGGGGCGAACCGTCTGGCGTCGAATTCGCTGCTCGAAGGTCTCGTGTTCGGACCGCGGGTGGTCGAGGCCATCGCGGCGGGCCGGGACGGTCCCCGCGACGATGGCGCCATGCGATCGGTGCATGCCGCGGACGATGGGCTTGGCGTCGCGGACGGTGACATCGCGGGTCGCACGCTCGGGGTGGTCGAACGCCGCGCCGAGCCGGTCGCAGAGGTGCCGTCGCCGGTTGAACTCGACCAGTTGCGCAGCGACCTGCAACGGGCGATGACTTTCGACGCCGGGGTGCTCCGCAGCGAAACCAGCCTGGGACGCGCCGCGGGACTGCTCGACTCGGTCACGGATCGGGTCGGTACGCCGTCTGATCCAGCGTCGTGGGAGTTGGCGAACCTGTGCACCGTGGGCGCCGCTCTCGTGCGGGCCGCCCGGTTCCGCACCGAATCCCGTGGCGCGCACACGCGGGTCGATCATCCCGAAACCGATCCGGCACTCAGGCTCCGCCTCATTCAACGCTGAGGGGCCTGGGTCGTGAAACTGACGGCGCCGTCCAACTGACGCCCGGCGGCAGGACGGCGCACTTGCAACGGAGCGACGAAGGCCGGTTGGTTGCGGTGGGCGACGCTCAGAATTGACGCCGTACCGCCCGGCGACCGGAGTGCTGCCTGATACGACCCGGCGAGCCGCCAGAGTCGGGTAGCGTGCGGATTGATGAGCGGATCGGAAACCACGCCACCAGGTTGGTACCCGGACCCGATGGGTCGCCACGAATACCGCTGGTACGACGGAACCGCGTGGAGCGACAGTGTCGCCTCGGGCGGAAGACAGTCGAGCGACCCGATGCAGGCGGCGCCGCCCACGGCCGTCGTGGGGACGACCGAGCCGGCAAAGGTGCAGCATCAGGTCACCGAACAGGCGCACATCGCTCCGGGCGCGGTCACGGGCGGTGGCACCTTGTTCACCGAACCGGTCCTGGTGGTGAACCAGCGTGCACAGCTCATCGAGGTGAACAACGAGTTCGCCATTCACGACGCCCATGGAAACCAGATCGGCGCGATCCGCCAGGTCGGCCAATCGGCGGCCAAGAAGGCGCTGCGGGTGTTGACCAAGCTCGACCAGTACATGACCCATTCGTTGCAGATCATCGATCGGGACGGCTCGGTCGCGCTGGCACTGACCCGGCCGGCGAAGCTCGTGAAGTCCAAGATCATGGTGGAGAACGGCCAGGGCGCTCCGGTGGGGGAGATCGTGCAGCAGAACGCGATCGGCAAGATCCGGTTCGGGCTCATAGGGCCTGGCGGTCAGGTCGGCGAGGTCAAGGGCGAGAACTGGCGGGCGTGGAACTTCGCGCTCACCGACAACGCCGGCAACGAGGTCGCCCGGATCACCAAGACCTGGGAAGGCCTCGCCAAGACCATGTTCACCACGGCCGACAACTATGTGGTGCAGATCCACACCCAGACCGACGAACCACTGCGCTCACTGGTGGTCGCCGCCGCGGTGAGCGTGGATCTGGCCCTCAAACAGGACGATCGCGGCTTCAACTGATCGAGGTTCCGCAGCAACCGGTGGGTGCGAGGCGGGCGCGTGCTCCCGCCGGGAGGGCCTGATCAGCGATGACCGCCGCAATGAGAGCCGAGATACCGATTACCGCTCGGCGCGTTCTCGATCCAGCGCGTCGAGGTCTTCGTCGTTGGTCATCCGCTGGTCGAGGCTGAGTTTCGAAAGGTCTCGCTCCCATGGGAGCGGGCATACACCGCCGCCGAGGTGGGTCGGGGGATGCGGGGGAGATGGCGGTGCGTCCGCTTGCGGCCACGCTTCGGGGGAACGTGTGGGGCGGACGTGGCCGACAACGACGAGCGCCGCGCTCGACAGCAGAAGCGGCCGCCGCGCGATTCCGCTTGCAGATGCACCGTCCGGGGAAGTGAAATTCCATGACCTTGGGTGGAAAGCCGCGGTGGTGACCACAGCAGGTGACCGCACGCGTGGTGAAACCGGCGAGCCTGACGCCAAAACCTGGGCGAACTCACCAAGCGGCGGTTTGACCGATGGGGCAGACGAGTGGTCGGCACGCTGCTCGTCGCTCTCCTCTTGGCGAATGCGCTCAACATCACCGCAGACGTTCTGGCCATCGGGGCGGGGATGCACCTGCTCGGTGCTGGGCCGATCGCGTTGTGGGCCGCGATCTCCGGCGTCGCGGTGACCGCGCTCGTCGTGACGGGGTCATTCGCCATGATCACGAAGGTGTTCAAGGTCCTCTGCATCGCGCTGTTCGCCTATGTCGTCGTGCTGTTCTTCGCGGACGTGGCGTGGAGAGACGTGTTGCTGCAGACGGTCGTTCCCCACGTCGAACTCGATCGCAAGTATCTCGCGCTCGTGGTTGCCGTGCTCGGTACGACGATTTCGCCGTATCTCTACTTCTGGCAGTCGGCGGACCGGGTCGAAGAACTGGTCGACGCGGATGAGGGCGGCGATGCACCCGTCACGCTCGACGAGCGCAGCGCGGACGGCGCCAGATCCAAGGAGCGCCACACTCGCTTCGATGTGATCTCGGGTATCGGGTTCTCCTACCTCGTCATGTTCGCGATCATCGTGTCGACCGGCTCGACCATCGGTGAAAAAGGGGCGACCCAGATCGACAGCGCCGCACAGGCAGCCGAGGCTTTGCGGCCCGCGGCGGGCGATGCCGCCACCGTGCTGTTCGCGCTCGGCTTCATCGGGTCGGGAATGCTGGCCGTCCCGGTGCTCGCCGGCTCGGCAGCGAGCGGCCTCGCGGGTTTGTCGGGCCGTGATTGGGGATATTCCAAGGGCGCCCGCGACGCGCCGATCTTCTACGTCCTCGTCGGGCTCGGAACGCTGGGTGGGACCGCACTCGCTCTCATCGGTCTCAATCCGATTTCGCTTCTGGTGGCCGTCGCCGCGATCAACGGCATCGCGGCCGCGCCGTTCCTGGTGGTTCTGATGTTGATCGCGGATGACCGGTCGATCATGGGCGACCACGTCAATGGCCGTTTCGCCCGAACGATCGGCTGGGCCGCGGCCGCTCTGATGGGCCTGGCAGCCATCGCGCTCATCGTTCTCTCATTTTGATACCCCCCCCATACCCATGCAGAGATCCGCGCCGTGGAAGAGCGCTTCATCTACCCGATCGTCGCGGAACGTCTCGGTTCGGAGACCGAGAGCGAGGCCGAGATCGAACACGGACTCACGCGTGATGGACTGGACAAGCTCGACGAGCTCGTCGACGAGCCGGGCTTCGGTGCCGCGCTCGTCATGCTCGAATCCGGGGTCGGTCACCACGTGCACGAAGAGGAGAACGAGGTCTTTCCCGAGTTGCGCGAGAAGGCGGTTGAAGCGCTGGCGCCGCTCGACCCGCAACGACTCGAAGCCGAAGTCCGGGAGGAGCCTGACTCCGATGAGATGACTCGCGACGAGCTCTACGAGAAGGCGCAGGAGGCCGACATCTCCGGGCGTTCGTCGATGAACAAGGAGGAACTCGCGCAGTCCCTCGCTGAGAACCGGTAGCGGTCACCTGCGATGCCGTCTCGGCGAGCGTGAGGCGTTCGGGCTGAACGCGTTGGGTGGGCGAGGCTGCGACCGGGCAGGCTTGTCTTCTCATGTCCGAGCCCGCCGCCTCGCCCACCCGCACGGTCCCCGCCGAGGTCGCCCACGCGCCGATCGGGGCGGTGCGTGACGCGGTCCGACGGGCATTGGGCGAAGATCTCGAACCGCTCGGCGATCTGTCTGCGATGCTGCTGCCCGGCGACGTGTCCACGACCGCCGCGTTCGTCAGTCGTGCCGATGGCGTGCTCGCCGGGACCCGCTGTGTGACCGAGACGTTCACCCAACTCGACGGCAACGTCACGGTCGACTGGCACGTCCATGATGGTGATGTGATCGTCGAGGGACAGCACCTCGCGGATGTGACCGGTCCGCTCGTCTCGATCCTGTCTGGGGAGCGCACGGCGCTGAACTTTCTCGGGCATCTCTCTGGGGTCGCTTCAGCCACCGCAGCCCTGGTGGGGATCCTGGAACGATCCGGTGACGACCGCTTGCGGCTGTGGGACACGCGCAAGACCACGCCGGGCCTGCGGGCCCTCGAGAAGGCCGCGGTGCGAGCTGGTGGCGCCCAGAACCACCGGGGCAACCTGTCTGAATGGGTGATGCTGAAAGACAACCACCTCGCGCAGGTGTCGATCACCGACGCGGTGCCAGCAGCACATCGCGTCTGGCCGGGTCGCCTCGTGCACGTCGAATGTGACCGGTTCGACCAGTTGGTGACCGCGCTCGATGCGGGCGCCGACGCGGTGCTGCTCGACAACATGGACCCAGACCAGGTGCGACGCTGTGTGGACGAGGTCGACCGTCGGATCCCCCATGGGGAGCGGGGCCGCCCCCTGATCGAGGTTTCCGGTGGGATCGACGCGGCGACGCTGGCGAGCTTTGCGGGGTGCGGTGCCGACCGGGTCTCGGTCGGTGCGATCACCAATTCGGCGCCGGTGCTCGACATCGGCCTCGACATCGACCCGACCACCGACTCCGGAGGGCACTGATGTTGTTGGCGATCGACGTGGGCAACACCCAGACCGTGATCGGCCTGTTCGACGACACACTCGAACTCGACGCGACCGGTGGTGATCGTTGCGACGCCGGCCTCGTCGACACGTGGCGGATCGCCACCGTCGCGGAGCGCACCGCAGACGAGCACGCGCTCACCGTCCAGGAGTTCCTCGGCTTCCACGGTTTCAGCTTCGACACCCAGGTCTCGGGCATCATCATCTCCTCGGTGGTGCCCCGGTGCACCGCGGCGTTCCGTGAGATGACCCGTCGGTACTTCGGCTACGCGCCGATCGTGGTCGAACCGGGGGTGAAGACCGGCCTGCCGGTTCTGACCGAGAACCCCCGTGAGGTCGGCGCAGACCGCATCGCGAACGCGGTCGCGGCGGTCGATGTCTATGGCGGGCCGGCGCTGGTCATCGATTTCGGCACGGCGACGACCTATGACGCGGTGTCCGAGGGTGGCGAGTTGCTGGGGTGTGCGATCGCTCCGGGCATCGACATCTCACTCGACGCGCTGTATCAACGGGCCGATGCGCTGCGCCGGGTCGAGTTCGCCGAACCCCGTGGCGTGATCGGGCGCACGACGGTCGAGTCGCTGCAGTCCGGAGCCGTCTACGGCTTCGCCGGCCAGGTCGACGGCATCGCGGAGCGGATCCTCGACGAACTCGGCGGGCGTGGCACGGTGGTGGCCACGGGTGGGCTGGCCGAGACGATCGCGCCCTACACCCGCACGATCACCACGGTCGAGCCGTGGCTGACCCTGCACGGTCTGCGCCTCATCTACGGAAAGAACCGATGACCGACGACGCCACCCACTCCGACACGCCCGAGTCCGACACGGCCCCCATCGACTCGACCCGGATCGATTCGCAGCGGATGACCCCGCCGTACCGTTTCGAGGTCGACGCGTCGGCCGCCCAGCTCGCCGAGGACTACCCCGACCTGGAGCCGGGCACCGAGACGGGTCGTACCGTCACGGTCGCCGGGCGGCTCATGCTGCGTCGCGTGCAGGGCAAGCTCGCGTTCGGCACGCTCGCTGATGCCACAGGTCGGATCCAGCTCTTCGGGCTCGGCCGGATCACGCCCGACTACGACGCGTTCTGTGCGTTGAGCCTGGGCGACTGGATCGGTGTGACCGGCGAGGTGATGACCACCAAGCGGGGTGAGTTGTCGGTGCGGGTGGATGATTGGGTGCTGCTCGCCGAAGCGCAGCGGCGCTTCCCCGACAAGTGGCACGGCATCACCGACATCGACACCCGTTTCCGCCAGCGTTATGTGGATTTGTGGGTCACCGAGTCAGCCCGTCGCACCTTCACCCTGCGCAGTCAGGTCATCTCAGGTGTTCGGCACTTCTTGGAGGCCCGTGATTTCGTCGAGGTCGAGACCCCGATGCTGCACCCGATTCCCGGCGGGGCCACCGCTCGTCCGTTCGCCACACATCACAACGCGCTCGACACCGAGTTCTACCTGCGTATCGCGCCCGAGCTGTACCTGAAACGGCTGGTGGTGGGCGGGTTCGAGCGGGTCTTCGAGATCAACCGGAACTTCCGCAACGAAGGCATCGACTCGACGCATCTGCCCGAGT
>DASSYG010000089.1:0-3018 GCA_035703405.1 Acidimicrobiales bacterium
GAACCGCCGAAGCCGCCCCGGTCGGGCCCGTCCGCCGATGACGAGCCGTTGCCGGCTGCACCCCCGACCACGATGGTGAGGGTTTCGCCGGGGGTGACCGAGAGCAGACCGCTCGCGACTCCACCGTTGCCACCGACGGTCGAGCTCGCATCGGGGTTCGGGCCCGGAACGGGTTCCGCCTCATCGGCCGTCTGGCCGGTCGACGAACTACCGCCACCGGCGCCGGTGACGGTGAACCACAGCGATGTGACGCCCTCGGGGACCGTGTAGGTGCCGTCGACCGAGAAGTCGACCGTGTCTGAGGAATCGTCAGCCCCGACGGTGCCGGTCGTACCCCAGAGACTCACGCTCGCCACAGCGAAGACCACCAGGGCGGTCAGTACGCCCCGGGTGGTGACCGCCGGCATCTCAGGTCTCCTCGATCTCGTCACGCTGGATCACCTCTTCTGATCGACTCGAAGGTTAGTCTCGATCAGCGATGTATGTCGGTCAGTCGACGGCGACGATCTCGACCTGCAGGGTCATCCCGGTAGGAGTGGAATAGGAGACCGTGTCGCCTGCGACGTGGTCACGCAGTGCCGCACCCAGCGGTGACGACGTCGACATGACCTCGTACTCGTCATGGCGTTCCTCGATCGATCCCAGCAGGTAGCGCTCGGTCTCGTCATCGCCGTCGTAGCGGATCGTGATCACCGAACCCGGGACCACCCGGCCGCTCGAGTCCGCCTCGACGATGTGGGCGTTCTCCAGGGTCTGGGCCAGGTGCGCGATGCGACCCTCCATCTTTCCCTGCTCTTCTTTGGCTGCGTGGTAATCGCCGTTCTCGGACAGGTCGCCGAGTTCCCGGGCGGTTTCGATCTTGCGCGCGATGTCGATGCGGCCGCGGGTGGTCAGATCGGCATGCTCGGCCCGGAGGCGGTCGTAGGCACGTTGGGAGAGTTCGACGGTGTCAGCCATACGGCCACGATCGTACCGGCGCGGGGCTTCAGCCGCCTACCGACCGACACGCGTCGACCAGCACCGGCGTGAAGACGGTCGGTTGATCGAAACAGGTGGTGTGGCCTCCGGTCACCTCGAACGTGGTCGTATTCGGAACCGAGCGCGCGAGTGCGCGTTGGTTCGCGGGGTGCACGAGCGCGTCGTCGGTGGTCACGATCGACGCACAAGGCACTTCGATCGTGGTGCACCACCCCGACGCGTCGAAGCGACCGAGTGCGACCCCGGCCTGGGCGATGGTCGTCGGATCGCTGGGCGCGAGTTGTTCGGAGATCCACGCCGCGTACCGTCCGGACGCACGTCGGGAGATGAACCGACGTCGCGCCGCGGTCCGCAGCCGCGAATCCGGCACCAGGCTGGTCGCCCCGACGAGTGCCCCGACCGGTGCCAACGCGGCGCGGGTGAGCGGCGAGCGGCTGAAGCGGCCGGCCGTGGCGCACAGGACCAGTCCCTCGGCGCGTTCGGGATGTCGGTTTGCGAACTGCAACGCGACCGGACCGCCCATCGAGTAGCCGACGGCGATCGCCCGGTCGATCCCCAACGCATCGAGGACGTCGACCACGTCGTCAGCGCAGCGGGCGAACCCGAATCGTGCGCCGTTTCGTAGTCCGCGACCGTGGCCGCGTTGATCGAACGCGATCACCCGGAAGTTCTCGCTGAGCGAGGCGTACGAGAAGCCGTAGTTCAGGTCGGCGGTCGCCATCCAACCGTGCAGGAGCACCAGGGTCGGTGCCCCCGGCGGCCCACCCGAATCGCGCACGAACAGGCGGCGGTCTCCGGCGAGGTCCAGCACCGCGCCGTCGGGCATCCACGGCACCTGATCCGCCGCGGCAGCGGCGGCGGGCGACGTAGACGACATCGTCCCATCGTGACAGACCGGCACGCCGCAACTCTGCCCCGTCCCCGATCGAAATCTGGAGGCAAGAGGCGGACATTCGACCTTTTCGCTCCAGATTTCGTGGTCGGGCCTTCGTGGCGGCGTCGTTCGTCGGCGTACCGTTGAGATGCTCGCCTGTCCGCCAGACAACAAGGAGTCCCGAGTGCCCCATCGCATCGCAGTCATTCCCGGTGACGGCATCGGTCGCGAAGTCATTCCCGAGGCGCTCCGGGTGATCGAAGCTGCCGGTGTTTCCCTGGAGGAGACCGAGTTCGATCTGGGCGGCGAGCGGTATCTGCGGGACGAAGTGATCCTGCCCGACGACGTCCTCGACGAACTCGCCGGTTACGACGCGATCCTCCTCGGCGCCGTGGGCACCCCCGACGTGGCGCCCGGGGTCATCGAGCGGGGCCTGCTGCTCAAGATGCGCTTCGCCCTGGACCAGTACATCAACCAGCGTCCGTTTCATTCGCCCGACGGCACCGTCGACTTCGTCGTCATCCGGGAGAACACCGAGGGCACCTATGCGGGTGAGGGCGGCTTCCTCCGCAAGGACACCCCGCACGAGATCGCCACCCAGGGCTCGGTCAACACCCGCCATGGTGTGGAGCGCTGCATCCGCTACGCGTTCGAGCTGGCCCGCACCCGCCCGGCGAAGCACCTCACCCTGGTACACAAGACCAACGTGTTGACCTTTGCCGGCGACCTGTGGCAGCGCACCTTCGACGAGGTCGCCGCGGAGTACCCCGACATCGAAACCGCGTACAACCACGTCGACGCGGCTTGCATCCATTTCGTGACCGACCCGGGCCGCTACGACGTGATCGTCACCGACAACCTCTTCGGCGACATCCTCACCGATCTTGGCGGCGCGATCTCAGGAGGAATCGGACTCGCCGCATCGGGGTGTCTGAACCCCGACCGCACCTCCGCGTCGATGTTCGAGCCCGTGCACGGCTCGGCCCCCGACATCGCCGGGCAGGCCAAGGCGAACCCGATCGCCGCGGTGCTCTCGGGTGCGATGATGCTGGAGTTCCTCGGCGAGGACGCCGCCGCCGCACGCATCCGTGCCGCGTGTGCCACACCCGACGAACTCACGGGCTCGACCGGTGAAATCGCGGACGCGATCATCGCCAGACTCTGAT
>DASSYG010000195.1:0-3816 GCA_035703405.1 Acidimicrobiales bacterium
GCCGACGTCGCCGCGTCCATCAACGTCGTGCAACTACGCGCGCTGGACCTCGCCGTCGAACAGGCCGTCCAACGTCGCAACTTCGCCGACACCTTCTTGAACCTGGGCCGACGCGTGCAGGGACTCGTCGCCCGACAACTCGACTTCATCACCGAACTCGAAGACGCCGAGACCGACCCCGAAACGCTCGCGGATCTGTTCAAGCTCGACCACCTCGCGACGCGCATCCGACGCAACGCCGAATCGCTTGTCGTGCTCGCCGGGGTCACCCGACGCCAACGCCGCGGCGAACCTGTCCCCGTCATCGACGCCCTGCGCTCCGCCCTGGGCGAGGTCGACGAGTACCCCCGCGTCGACATCGGCCACGTCGAACCTGCCCGGCTCCCGATGAGCATCGCCGCGGATCTCGCCCACATCCTCGCCGAACTCATCGAGAACGGCCTCAACTTCTCGCCGCCCGAATCGGACGTCGAAATCGACGGTCACCACATCGAAGGCGGGTACCAGATCACCGTCGTCGACCACGGCATCGGGATGAGCGACGATCAGATCGAAACCGCCAACCGACGTCTGTCCGGCAACGAATCGTTCACCGTCGCGCCGTCGCGATATATGGGCCACTTTGTGGCCGGCCACCTCGCGACCGGTCTCGGCATCGACGTGCAGCTCGCCTCGGTTCCCGACGAGGGCACCACCGCCACCGTCGTCGTCCCCGACGACCTGCTGGCCCACGCCACCACGCAGCATGACGCCGGCCAGCCAGAGACCTCCGGCGGCGAGCAGGCCGAGCAGGTTCCGGCGGTCCGCGCCGCTTTCGATGCGGCGAGCTTCCACCCCACCGCCCCGCCTCCGGCGCCGATGCCCGCAGGTCAGGCCGAATCGCTCAGTTCGCTGTTGTCGGTGCACCGGCGACTGTCCCGACCCGACACCATGGCCGACCCGGATCGCAGCCCATGGGCGGGCCGCGAAGACCTCCCCGGGGTCGGCGCTCCCGACCAGGCCGACCCGGATGGCCCGGTCGAGGAGTCCGACGAGCCTGACGCGGACGACTAGTCGGACTCCTCGTCGAGCGTTCGCCGTCTCCGGGAGAGACGGGTGGCGAACACCACGCCGAGGGCAACCATCACGAGCCCGCCGACCCCGGCGACGATCGCTCCGACCGGACGGGAAGACGGCTCTGCTGCTGCCGCGGCGGCCTCGACCTCGGCCTCGTTCAGTCGCGGTGCCGTCTCCAATGAACGCAGACCGGGCTGCACCGACGTCGACGACGCATCGCGTGGGGTCGTCGTGGCCGTCTGTCGTCGGCTCGTCGACGTGGCGCCCGGCGTCGTCGTGGCCGTGTCTGCTCCCGGTGCTCCGCTGTCACGTTCCGGCCGTTGCTGGGAGACCGTCGGTCGAGCCGGATCGACGCCGGGCGAGTGGGACGGCATCATCGGAGTGGCCGCGGTCGGCCGCGGCGCGGCGGCACAGGTCGACTGCCACGCGTACGACGCCCCGTTGGTGAAGTTTCTCGGCGGGACGAACGACTTGGTCTCGCCCGCCGGGATCTCGACGAACGTCCAACCCTCCACGATGTCGGCGTGGACACGGTTCGCCGGTGCGGCGTCGCCCATCGCGCTGTAGGTCCAGCCGGACGCGTCCCCGTGGAAGTAGGACCAGTACGAGATCGTCCCGCCTTGCGGTGACGAACAGTTCACCGGGTCGTATCTTGCGGGAATCCCAGCGATCTGGCAGACCTTGCCACTTCGATCCCGGCCCACCGATCCGGCCGCAGCCGACAAGGCGTCGCTCCCCCGGGCACCCGCGGACACGGTGACGCAGCGGGCCAGCAGTCCCGTCGGTGCTCCGGCGGCGGACCCGAAATCGATGACCACCGCCACGTGCCCCGCAGCCGGTGTCGCACAGTTCGCCGCCTCGGCCGTCTCGATGGCCCGGAGGGTGGTTGCTCCGACAACGGTCAGGGCAACCACCCCGAAGAGTGCGAGGCGCCGGCTCCACGCAGAAGACACCGGGCGCCGCCTCAGCCCGTGTACGCGGGCGCCGCCGACACCGGAGTGGCAACCGGCGCGGCCGCACCTCCAGCACCCTTCGGCACGGTCGTGCTCGACGAAGGCGACGTCGTCGTCGAGGGAGTCGGAGGCAACACCGACGGGACCGGCTCGAAGGGCATCGCCTGACCGGTGAGCCCGAGGATCGCCTGGGTCGTCGCCATCAGATCGGGATACAGGGCGTCTCCGGACTGGAAGGCGATCCCACCGCGATCGAGCGGATCGCCGGACCGAGGCACTTGCAGCGACGCCAGCGCGGCCACCGAACCCGCGTCATCGACCCCGCGCAACGTGCGGAACGCGAGCGCGACGAGTCCGGTCGAGTTGGCGTCCTGTTCGAGACTCGGGTCGCCCAAATAGGCGAACCCGCCGCCGGAGGTCCGCACACTCTCCAACCAAACGAGCGCGGCGTCCGCCGCCGTCGTTTCCCCGGCGAGGTGCAATGCGATCGCTGCGAACGCGGTCGAGTTCGTGTCGGCACCGACGAAATTCGCCGGATCGACCGCTGGGCAGCGCATCGAGACGTCCGCCCGATAGGCCACGAATCCACCGTCGGCGCACTGCTGGCTGGCCAACCAGTCCACGCCGGCGGGGTTCGCCACTCCGACGGCATGCAGTGCCGTCAGCGCCAGCGCCTGGCGGAAGGTGCCGTCATAAGACGGGTCGCCGTTGCCGAAGAGGCCATCGGACTGCTGGGTCGCCTCCAGGCGCGACACCAGATCGACCCCACCGAAGTCGCCGGCATCGGTGTCGGTCACGACCGCATCGAGCAACAGCCAGGACAGCGCCCCGGCAGAGTCGGCAGCACCGTCGGGCGCGACGAAGTCGTCGACGTTGGCCTCGAGGTAGCCGAGCATCTTCGCCACGGTCGCCGAATCGGCTCCGGATGCGGCCAGCCCGAGCAACGCCTGGGCGGTGAGACTCGGATCTGGTGTACCGGTGTAGTCGCTGATCAGCGCTCCTTCGTCGGTCACCTGGGGTGCCAGCCAGGCGATGGCATCGGTGCGCACGGTGGTGGGACTCGGTGCCGTCGTCGCGCCGGTGATTCCCGCACCGGCCGCCGTGATGACGGCGAGCACGATGGCTGCCGCCATCGTGCGCATGGGGGTTGCGTTTCGCATCTGATCTCCTCAGATCGTGCCGTGGCCGACGCTGGGGAGATGACCCGATCAGGGGCCCCTCCTCCCCGTGGGCCTCGACGGGTTGGAAGGTGCGTCGTATCGATCGGGTATCCCGGCTTGCGGAGGGCGGTGCCTCCGACCACGGTTGCGGGTCAGCGCCGGATTCTCACCGGACTTCCCCCGGTCTTGGACGGACCAGAAGTTTGTCGGCGTCACCATAGCCCGGTGCGATCGCTACCGTGCCCTCCATGGATCGTCGCACCAAAGTCGTCGCCACCATCGGCCCTGCGTCCCAGGATGCCGACACGCTCGCCGCGATGATCGAAGCAGGAATGAACACCGCGCGCGTCTCGCTGGCCCACAATCCCCTCGACGAGGCGATCGAGGTCATCGAACGGATCGCCGCGATCGCCGATGCCGCGGAACGTCACGTCGGAATCCTCGCAGATCTCCCCGGGCCCAAGGTGCGGGCCGCGTCCTTCGGCGAACAAGGAGTCCGCATCGTCGACGGTTCTCGGATCCGATTGGAACCAGCCTCTGCCGATGACACGAGCACCGCGACACGGATCGCGATCGACCACACTGACGCCGCCACCTCGCTGACCCCGGACGACCGGGTCGTCCTGGGTGACGGGGCGATCGAGCTG
>DASSYG010000280.1:0-11140 GCA_035703405.1 Acidimicrobiales bacterium
GAATCCCTCTCCCTCCGCCAACGAGGATCCCGGGAGTTCTGGAAGTGTCAGAACCCTCGGGACGCCTCGGGTCAGGCGGGACTGGGTCGAGTCGGGGTGTCCTGAAAGGCCGTGAGTGCGTCCCAGACTCCAGGAGCGGCCTATTCGGCCGAAGGAGAAATGCGTCCCAGACTCCAGGAGCGGCCTATTCGGCCGAAGGAGAAAGGTGACTCGACCGGGTTCCGTGCGGATCGGTATCTTGTTGACGTTGCTCGCCGTCGCGCTGATGGGTGGCTATTTCCTGCTGCAGGGCAGGGGTTCGGCGGAGCCGTCGTTCTGCCACCCGGCCATGCCGATACGAGTGATCGGTGACCGGACCGTCGCCCTCGAGACCGAAGGGACGTCCGGAGGAACCTGCCCGGTGCCGAGGACGAACGAGGGTATGGAGACGCTTGGAACGGACTGCAAGGTGCGCGACGAGCATGGCAACGTGGTGGCGACCGTCACGACGCTCGGGAACGGCACCTGCTGAACCAGGGTGCGGCAGCAGGCGCCGACCCGCTGCTGTCGACCGGCTCCTCGGCACACCGAGGTCCGGCTTCGCCCGTCGAAGCGTCGGGTTCCTCCGGTAGCCTCTCACGAGGTATTCGGCACCCGACGGAGGCTCCTCTTTCCCATGTGCGGCATCATCGCGATCGTCCGACAGCGCTCGGACCGTGCGGTCCCGGCGACGGCCTCACTCATCTCGGACCTCGACGCGGCCGACGCCGTCATCGCCGGTATCGAACCCGGCGCTCACGAACCGGAAGTGTTCCTCGACCCACTCGACCGTGTCGCCACGGCGCTGGAGCATCTCGACGGCGAACTGCGCGGCGGCACGGGCGTGCGGGCGCTGCTCGTCGACCCGGCTCTCGCGGTGACGATCACCGAGCGCACGGCATCGGTACTCGCCTGGGTCGACGCGCTCGACGCTTCGCTGGACGACAGCGAAGGGGTGGGCGACGCATCGCTCGTCGAGCAGGTCAACGCGGCGTTGATCCGCGTCCGCGACGCGCTCTGGGCCGTCCGCAGCGACCGGCTACGCGCGGCCGCAGGGGTCGCCGATCTCGCCGGGCCAAACCCCGACCGCGCCGCGGTCGACGGTTTTCTGTCGCTGTATCAGGCGCTTGCGGGGATCGACCGGCTGGAGGTGCGGGGCCGTGACTCGGCCGGGGTGAGCGTGTTCGTCCGCAACCACACCCTCGACGCCGACGACATCGACGCGTTGAGCGCCGGGCGCATCCATGACCCGTTGTTCACGGCACGGGCGATCCGTCGCTGCGGTGACGACGTGTTGTGCTTCGTCTACAAGGCCGCGGCCGAGATCGGCGAACTCGGTGACAACACCGCGGCGATCCGAGACCAGATCCGCGACGACGAGCTGCTGCACGCGGCGCTGCGGGCCGACGCCGAGGCGGTCGTGCTCGGCCACACCCGTTGGGCGAGTGTCGGGGTGATCTCCGAAGCCAACGCCCACCCGTTGAGTTCAGATGAACGGGGCCACACCGACGGTCCGTTCGTGGCCGCCGCGCTCAACGGCGACATCGACAACTTCGCGGACCTCAAAGCCGAGTACGACCTGGCCATCGCCCCGGAGATCACGACCGATGCGAAGGTGATCCCGACGCTGCTGTCACGGGCGCTCGATGGCGGCACCGGACGCATCGACGCATTCCGCTCGACCGTGGCGTCGTTCGACGGCTCGGTCGCGATCGGCGCGGTCGACGGAGCGACCCCCGACCGGTTGTTGCTGGCGCTGCGCGGCAGCGGCCAGGCGTTGTATGTGGGGTTCGCCTCCGACGCGTACGTCGTGGCGAGCGAACCCTACGGATTGGTCGAAGAGGCCGGGACGTTCCTGCGCCTCGACGGTGAGACCCCTTCGGATCCGACCCAGCCGACCTCGAGCCGGGGCCAGATCGTGGAGCTCTCCGCCGCGGGGGCGGGGACCCTCGCCGGCCTGGCGCGCTGGTCTTATGCAGGTTCGGAGTTGCCCGTTGATGGCTCGGAGGTCCGCACCGCCGAGATCACCACGCGCGACATCGATCGGGGTGATGCGCCGCACTATCTGCTCAAGGAGATCACCGAGTCGCCGAACTCGTTCCGCAAGACCCTGCGGGGCAAGCTCGTCCACGAAGGCGACCGGTGGCGGGTCTCCCTCGGTGACGCGACCCTGCCCCCCGACCTGCGGACCAGTCTGCGTGACGGTTCGATCCGTCGGGTCATCACGATCGGCCAGGGCACCGCAGCGGTCGCCTCGCACAGTTTCGCCCGAGCGCTCGCCGAGGCGCTCGACGGGGTCGAGGTGAGCGTCGAGGCATCACTCGCCACCGAGCTGTCCGGCTTCGGGATGCGACCGGAGATGTCCGACACCCTGGTCGTGGCGATCTCCCAATCGGGGACCACGACCGACACCAACCGCACCGTGGACCTGGTGCGGTCCCGCGGCGCCGCGGTCGTCTCGATCGTGAACCGCCGCGGAAGCGACCTGTGCGACAAGTCCGACGGGGTGCTCTACACCTCCGATGGGCGTGACGTGGAGATGAGCGTCGCCTCGACCAAGGCGTTCTACGCACAGATCGCCGCGGGATTCCTGCTCGCGTATGCGCTCGCCGAGGAGCTGCTGCAACGCCCCGATGCCCGCGGGCTGGAGGCCGCGGGCGAAGCCGGGCGCGCGATGCGCAGCGACGTGTTGGCGGCGTTGCGCGACCTGCCCGAGATGATGACCCGCACCGTCGCGACCCGCCAGGCGATCGCGTCGGCGGCGCAGCGGTTCGCGCCGCCGCGCCGCTATTGGGCGATCGTCGGCTCGGGCGCGGACCGGATCGCCGCGCAGGAGATCCGGGTGAAGCTTTCGGAGCTGTGTTACAAGTCGATCGCGTGTGACGCGATCGAAGACAAGAAACACATCGACCTGTCGTCGGAACCGCTGATTCTGGTGTGCGCGACCGGGTTGTTCGGCTCGAACGCCGATGACGTCGCCAAGGAGGTCGCGATCTACCGGGCGCACAAAGCCGCGCCGGTCGTGATCGCGTCGGAAGGCGAAGAGCGGTTCGCCGCCGCGCTCGAGGTGTTGACCGTGCCGGTCACCCACCCGAAGCTGGCGTTCGTGCTCGGCACCGTGGTGGGGCACCTGTTCGGTTATGAGGCCGCGCTCGCCATCGACGCGCAGGCCGCGCCGCTACGTGAGGCCCGCACCGCGCTCGACGAACTCGTCGCTGCCACCACCGACGGTGATGAGTTGCTGTCGCGTATGGCCGACCGGCTCGAACCGGTGGCCCGGGCATGGGGTGACGGTCTGCGCAGCGGCGCGTACGACGGCCACCTCGAAGCCAGCGCCGGATCGCGCATCTCGACCTTGCTGCGCTATGCGAGCGGCGTGTTGCCCCTGGATGTGTTCCAGCTCGACTTCGGTCGACAGGGAACTCCCGACGTGCTCGCCGAGGCGCTCGGCGCGGCACTCGGCCAAGGCATCGAACAACTCACCCGACCGGTCGATGCGATCAAGCACCAGGCCAAGACCGTGACCGTGGGCATCTCCCGTTCCGACGAAGGGGTGCTCGGCGTGCCGTTGGTGGCGGCCGTCGTGGAGGCCGGTGCGCCGCGCGACCGGCTGAGCTACCGGGCGCTGCGCACGCTGGCCGCACTCGACCAGGCTGTCGTCGAGGTCACCGGCTACACCCGTTATGCGATCTCGGGACGGGTCGATTCGGGTGACGCCACGATCGTCGTGGTCGACCGGGGCGGGATCTCCCTCGACCTGCCATTGCGGACCGAAGCCGATCCGCGGTTGCGAGGCACCAAGCACCGGGTGGCCTTCGAACGCGAGGTGACCGTGGCGGTTGGTCGGTCGGACGGTCGCTCGGTGATCCTGGTGCCCGAGGTGAAGGGCAACATGTGCACCGGTATCACCCTGGTGCACGTGCGCTTCCACGATCGCTTGGCCCCGGCCGCGATGCGCAGTGTGCTCGAGGGCTACCGCCACCGCTACGCGGCGCTACGGGATGCGGTGTGTGAGACCGAACCGACCATGCGCGACGACCTGCTGGGCACGTTCTCGGTGGTGGGCCTGTTGACCGATCCGGTGCTGGTGATGGCGGCCAAGTGGAAACCCACCGACTGAACGGGCGGTCGTGCTCGTGGGCCCGGGCGGGAGCGGCAGTGCCGGCCGACAACATCGTGACCATTCCGAGCCTCTTCGCGGCTTTGCATGGTTGTCCCCTCGCGACGACGGACAACCGTGCAACGTCGCGGTTCGCGTTCGGGGCGAGTTGACTCGGTCATGCCGATGACGCTGGAGAGCGCATGAAACCGCGCGCCTCCGTCAACGTCGTCGGAGTCGGGATCGACCTGGTCGAGGTCGAGCGCGTGGCCAAGGCGCTCGCTCGCACGCCGGGCCTGGTTGACCGGCTGTTCACTCCCGCCGAACGCGCCTACGGCGCAGCGCCCCGACACCCCGCTCAGTCGGCGCAGCGCTTTGCGGCGAGGTTCGCCGCAAAAGAGGCCGCGATGAAGGCTCTCGGCGTGGGTCTCGGCGGCGTCGGCTGGCACGACATCGAGATCGAGCGTGGCAGCGGAGGCGAGCCGATCATCCGTGCCCGCGGGCACGCTGGCGATCTGGCCGGGCAGCGAGGAGGCACCCGCTGGTTGGTGTCGCTCAGCCACACCAGCACCTTCGCCGAGGCCATCGTTCTGTTGACCCGCTGAACCGAGCCGTCGCGTCGCGACGACCACCTCGGTCACAGGGCTGAGTCCCTCTCCGCGCCGATCGGTTGAAATTCCGGGAGTTCTCAACCGGTGTAGTTCGGGATGGCGGCAACTGGTGTGGCCGGCGACGGGGCGCCGGACGGCGCGGACGGTTCGTTGGCCGGGCTCGACGCGTCGGAGCCGGTGCCACCGGGTGTGGTCGAGCCGGTGTGGCGAATCGTGATGGCGTCGAAGCGCAGCGCCCCGCACGCCGCATCGACGCTCAGGTCGCCGCTGGGCGCGGTCGCCGGGATCGGCACCTCCCAGTTGCCGTAGCGGTCGATCGGTGCGGTCTGGGTGTCGGTGAACCCGTCGGGGCCGGAGATTCTGACCGATGCCGTCGTGCCCTCCGGACAGTCGGTACCGATCACCGAGCTGGCAGGCCGTCGGGGGTCCCAGTCGCCGAAGTGCACGACGGTCGGCCCCGGGAAGAGCGCGGGTGCGTCGACGTCGTAGCGGAACCGGGAGCTGTGACCGTCACAATCCGAGACCACGAGCTCGTCGACGTTCCCTGCCTGTTCATCGAAGGTCCAGGTGCCCGGCGGCGACTCGGTCCCATCCTCGGGCGGCACCGTGGCCTGAGGAGCGTCACTCAACGGAAACACGCGAATCGTCGCCGGCGTCGCACAGTCGACTTCGACGGTGTAGTGCGAGCCGATCGGTCCACCGGCCGGGTCGACCGCCAGTGCATAGGCGGTTCCCACCAGCGCGAAGAAGGCAACGACCGTAAGGGCCACCGTCCGTGAAGTCCTGGACATCGTTGCTGCCTCCCAGCTCGCCAAGCCGCCGGTCTTGCACGCTTCGTGCGACGATGCACTGCACCCTACCCCCCCCCACATGGCGGTCAAGCCGTGCCACTGTCGGTTCGTTTGCGGCTCCCGATCAGGCCGGACCGAAGTTCGCGTCAGTACCGGCGGACGGCAGCCCGGCGGGCACGGCTCTGGTGGCGGCTGCGTTCACGTGCGTCGGCATCGAGGGGATAGCGCTCGACCCACTTCGCCCGCGCCACCGCGTCGCCGATCACGATCAGCGTCGCCTCCGCCGGGATCGGAGTGTCGGGTTCGGGGTTGACCTCAGTCTCGTCGCCCACCCTGATGCCCACGATGTTGCACCCGGTGTGTTGGCGCACCCCGGCCTGGATCACGTCGCGGCCGGCGATGCCCGCGGGCACCGACGTCGTGAACATCTCCAGGCCCTCGGCGACGACCAGGTTGTCGTTGGCGCCCAGCGCGTTCAGGATCGCCGTGGCCCCTTCGGAGGCGTACGACAGCACCGAGTCCGCGCCGGCACGATGCAGGGTGGCGACGTTGCGTTCGTTGTTCGCCCGGGCGATGATCTGTAGCTCGGGTGTGAGGCGGCGATAGTAGATCGTCAGGTAGATGTTGAGGTCGTCGTCGTGGGTGGTGATCAGCACCGAAGAAGCGTCCGCGAACCCGGCGGCATTCAACACGTCTCGATCCGACGCGTCGCCGTGGACGTACAGATCGGGGTCGTGCACCCGCTCGGGCAGCTTCTCGATGATACGGGTGTCGATCCCCTCGCGGCCCAGGGCATACGCGGCCGATCGGCCCACCCGGCCCCCGCCGATCACCAGTACCCGGTCTCGTGCGGGACGTGCCGTACCGAACGTCGCGTCGAAGAGTGCGAGCTGGTCCGCGGAACCGACGAGGATCATCACATCGGCCTCTTCGAGCACGATGTCAGGGCGAGGAATCACATAGGCACCACGTCGCCAGACACCGGCGATCGTGACCCGGCAACGGGACCGCAGCCGGGTCTGGCCGATCGAGCGCTGCGCGAACTCCCGACCGGTGGCCGCGGCCTCGGCGACGAGCAGATCGCCGAACTGTCCGATCACGTGGGCGCGGCCATCGTTACCGAGCATGCGGCGGAACATCGACTGGCCCAGCATCAACCCGAGCCGCAGCACCGTGTCACATCCCGAATACGCCAACACCTCGGCTGCGGACTCCGACGATGCGGTCGCCACGGTGTCGATCTCGGGGCTCAGCTCACCCACGGTGAACACGACATTGGTGTTGGTCATGTCCGTGCGGGTGGTCACCACGAGCGCCGCGTGCTCGGCTCGGGCGGCCCGGTAGGTGGCCGGGTCATCGAGCGGTCCGACCATCACGTCATAGCCACGGTCACGCAGCGACGATGCCTCGGCGGGGTCCGGCACGATCAGCACGTAGGGCGTCTCGACCGCGGTGAGTCGACGAATCAGCGACTCGGTCACGTCGTCGAGTTCGGTCATGACCACGTGGTCGGTGAGGTCGCCATCGACCGCCCGACGGAGCCGGTCGGCGTCGCGTCTGGCCATCCACGGTAGAAACACGAACTGGATGAAAACGAAGGGCAGGAGCACCAGGATGTAGATCGCCCCGCTCACCAACACGACGAGCGTGAACATGCGGCCGGCGTCGGATGCGAAGGTGATGTCGCCGAACCCGAGGGTCGACATGACCGTGAGCGTCCAGTAGACGGCGGTCAACCACGAGTACGACCGTCCCTCCTGGTGCATGAGCACGTGGAAGAGCACCGAATACAGCGCGATGAGCGCGACGAGGCCGATCGAGAGCTTGGCGACCAGACGGGTGTTGCGTTGGTGCAGTGGTTGCAGCAACGAGTTGAGGATGACGCCGAGGACCTTCATCGGTGGCCGCTCACGTTAGAGGATGAGCCGAAAGGCGTATCCGATCGAGGAGCACAGTGGGATCGTCTCCAAGCGGAGCGTGGAGGATCACAACTGAAAGCCGGACAAGTGATGCCTGTGTGCGCAGCCTGTTCAAGTGGTCGGCCGGCGGGATGCGGGCAATCCAGGGTCCGACGGGTCAGGATCCGGTCGACAGCGCGGGTGTGTTCGGGGACTTGTGGCGACCCCAGATCAGGTACGCGACCGTGAAGGTCGTGTTGGATGCGGTGAGCAGCCGCCACGCCCATTTCGGGCCACGGATCTGTGCGGCGGGACGTTTCGAGAGATCGGCGTGGGCGACCCCGACCAACGCGACGTGGGCGACCGCCACGCCGGCGACGGCGACCTTCGCACGGGGTGAGAGTTCGGACCACTTGCGCTTTCGCTTCGACATGGTCCCATTCTGCCCCGCTTGCTCCTCGGCCACGCCCGGGAAGGTCGCCGGCGCGTCGCGACGATCGATTCATCGATCGATCCACCACCGGTCGACGCTCTTCGGTCGGCCTCGATCACTTGACTCCATCGATCGGCCGCGGTGCGAACCGATGTGCAAGCGACCGCCGCTCAGTCGATCGTCCGTCAGTCGACCGCCCCTCAATTGACCGCCCCTCAGTGGAACAGCGTGGCGGCGCCGATCACGCCGGCGTCGTCGCCGAGAGCCGAGGTGACCACGTCGAAGGTGGCTTGGCCGAACACGGCGTCCCGGGCGATGCGGGCGATCCGATCGGCCCAGGGTGCGCCGAGGCGTGAGCCGAGTCCGCCGCCGAGCACGACCACCTCGACGTCGATCAACGTGACCGCCGAGGCGATCCCGATGCCGATCGCGTGTGCCGCGGTGTCGAGCAGCGACGTGGCGGTCACGTCGCCGGCGTCGAGGGCTTCGGCCCAATAGCGCGACTTCATCCGGTCCTCTCCGGCGAGCTCCACCAGTTTGGTCGGTTCTCCGGCGGCGTATCGACGCCGGGCTTCGGCTTCGAGAGCCGCCCGGCCTGCATAGGCCTCGACGTGGCCGGCGTGGCCACACCCACAGAGGCGACCGTCGGCTGCGTACATGATGTGGCCGATCTCGCCGGCCGAACCACTCGTGCCGGTGCGGACCCGACCGTCGAGGATCAGTCCGCCGCCGATGCCGGTGCCCCACCACACCGCCAGCAGGTCGTCGTGGCCTCGGCCGGCGCCGTGGCGCCACTCGCCCCGGGCCGCCACGTTCACGTCGTTGTCGACCCGGACGTCGATGTTGCCGCGTCCTGCACCGAGCAGGCCGGCGCCCACCAGCATGGCCAACGCCACCGGTTCGTCGCCGAGGTGCAGGTTCGGTGCCGACTGCAGGACGCCGTGAGCCGGGTCGACGGTGCCGGGCGCTCCGATCCCCACCCGGTCGACTTCGAGATCGTGCTCGTCGGCGATGCCGGCGACCAGGTCGACGATCGTCGAGATCAACTCGTCGGGTCCGGTGCTCGGCGTGGCGACCTTGGCGTGATGGTGCGCCTCGCCCCCGTGCACCTCGGCCGCCGTGATGTTCGTACCCCCGACGTCGACGCCGATCGTGGCCATGAGCCGGCTCCCTTGCCGCGGATTTCAGTCGCGCTCGAACTCTGGGAGGTTATGCGCGAATAGCGCACAGAATCTCCCGGAATTGGCGTGGGGGTTGCGTCAGGTGTCGGCGAGCCAAGCCTGGTGGAGCAGCTCGGTGCTGCGGACGCGGGTTTCGGCGTCGTAGGCGACGGTGGAGACCATGACCTCGTCGGCGCCAGTGGTCGCGACGAGGTCGTCGAGGTAGGCAACGGTCTGTTCGGGTGTGCCCGCGACGCGTCCGGTGCGTTCGCGTCGCGGGGCGAAGCCGAGCAGGTTCACGGGTTCCTCGACGGTTTCCAGCGCGGCAATCGCGTCGTCGGGAGATTGCAACGGTTCGAAGCGGCCCCGGCCGATGTCGCGGGTCATCAGCCGTCCCGGTGCGGCGAGGCGATTCGCCTCGTCCTCGGTCTCGGCGACCAGCACGTTCGCCGTGATCAACAGGTACGGCTGCTCCAGCACCGGTGAAGCCTCAAAGCTCTTCCGGTACAACTCGACCGCCTGTTCGGTGCCGCCCATGCCGAAGTGGTGCGCGAACGAATAGGGCAGCCCGAGCATCCCGGCGAGTTGCGCGGAGAATCCGCTGGAGCCGAGTAGCCAGATCTCCGGGAAGGTCACCGCTGCCGGAGTCGCCCGAAAGTGCGCGCCCAACGCTCGTTCGTCGCGTGGATCGCCCAGCAGTGACATCAGGTCGAGCAGGTCGCGGGGGTACTCTTCGGCGCTGAGTTGCCCGGCCTGACGCCGGAGCGCGGCGGCGGTGCGTTGGTCGGTGCCAGGGGCGCGGCCCAACCCGAGGTCGACCCGACCGGGGTACAGCGCTTCGAGCGCGGCGATGTGTTCGGCAACCACCAGCGGCGGGTGGTTCGGCAACATGATGCCGCCCGATCCCACGTGGATCTGTTCGGTCACTGCGGCCAGATGCGCCATGAGCACCGGAGGCGTGGTCGACGCGACCGAGGCCATGTTGTGGTGTTCGGCGACCCAGAACCGTTTGAACCCGAGGGCGTCGGCGCGCTTGGCGACCGCTGTGGTGGCCGCCAGGGCGTCCACGCTGGTGCGGCCGGCTGAGACGATGGCCAGGTCGAGCATCGACAGGGGGACGCGTGGAGCAGACATCAACTCATCCGAAAGAGGGGAAGGGGCCAGACCGGTGCAACGCCTCACGGCACCCGGGTGTTCCCGAGTTTGCCGAAGTCACGCTGTGATCCCTACCCAAATGTGCAGGGATCTGCCGCTGTGGGCGGCGATTCGCTACAAATTTCGGGTCGGGGGAGTGGGATTGTGAAATGTGCAGGGATCTGCCGCTGTGCACGGCGATTCGCTACAAATTTCGAGTGGGACGGATGACCTCGGTGAGAAGGTCGCGCCAGTGGGTCAACAGCAATCCGTGGCCGGCGTCGGACACGATCTCTGCCCGGGCCCCGGGGATCTGCGCCGCGTACCAGTGCGCGAAGGCCGGCGGGCAGACGGCGTCGTCGACTCCCGTGACGAACCGGACGGGCACGTCGATTGCCCCGAGGTCGACCCCGGACGGCCCGAGTTGCACGGTCACGTCGCGGACCAGCCCGGCCGGTCCGGCACGGACGGCATCGCAGATGGCGGCGGCCATCTGCGCATCGGCGCCGGGCACCGCCGAGAGAGCGGTATCGCCGACTTCGTTGCGGTGTTCCAGCGCGGCCTGCGGGGTGGCCGGGTCGGGCACGAGCAGCGGCGCGATCATCTCGGCGGCGATGGTCGCGCCAAGTTCCTCGGCGGTTTCGATCATGCCGACCCGGGCGTCCCCGGCACCTTCACGGACGGTCGGGTCGGCGAATGCCTCGAAGGGCGCCAGTCCGCCGACGGCGGTCACCGAGCGCACTCGCTCCGGGGCCGCTGCGGCGACGCCCAACGCCCAGATCGTCCCGGCCGACCAGGCGAGCAGGTGCGCCGAGGTGACCTCGAGATGGTCGAGGAGTGCGGTGAGGTCGGTGGCGAACGACGTCGGCGTGGCGGTCGGGTCCGCGGTGGTGTGACCGAAGCCGGGACGGTCGATCGCGACGAGGTGGATCCCCAACGACGCCACGATGGCGGGGTCGGGGTGGCGAGCCAGTCGTGAATCGGGCGTGCCGTGGA
>DASSYG010000085.1:0-2433 GCA_035703405.1 Acidimicrobiales bacterium
GTCGGCGGCGATGTGGTGAACCACGACGACGAGGACGTGCTCGTCGCCTGTGAGCTGGAGCAGTGCTCCGCGGGCGGGAGTCTCGACGGTGACGTCGAACCCACGACCGGCGACGGCGACGATCTCGTCGTACAGAGTGTCGGCGGTGACGACACGCGGGGTGAGATCGAGCGGTGCGGCGTCGACCACCACCTGGTGCGGTAGCGCCTCCGGCGCCGATGTCCGAATGTCACCTTCGGTCAGTTGGACTGACCGAAGGTGACATTCGGACATGGGGAATATGGTGCGGAGGGTCTCGTGCCGCTGCACGACGTCGTCGACCGCTGCCCGAAGTGCGTCGACGTCGAGGTGCCCGGACAGGCGCACCGCGACGGGGATGTTGTAGACCGGCGATGCGGGGTCGAACCGGTTGATCAACCACATTCTCTGCTGCGCGGGCGAGAGTGGGATGCGCTCGGGTCGCGGACCCGCGACCAGAGCAGGACGGTCCCCCGTCGCGCTGCCGCGGGCCGCGACTGCGAGCGCGGCGACCGTCGGGTTCTCGAACAATGCGCGGACCCCGAGCGACGAGTCGAGCCGCGCGATCACCCGCGTCGCCGACAGCGAGTTGCCGCCGAGCGCGAAGAAGTCGTCGTGCGCACCCACCCGGTCGATGCCGAGGACCTCGGCGAATACGTCGGCAACGCACCGCTCGTCCACTCCGCGTGGCTCGACGAATTCTGTTGCCGAGAAAACAGGCTCGGGGAGGGCGCGGGTGTCGATCTTGCCGGCACCGGTGCGAGGGAAGACGTCGAGGAGAATGATCGACGACGGCACCATGTACCCGGGCAGCACCTGCGCGGCGTGCACGGACAGTTCGGCCGGATCGACTGTGCCGGTCACGTACGACACGAGAGTGCCGGTCGCCTCGTGCGGCACGGTCACCGCCGCATCGACACCGGGATGTTCGGCGAGCACCGCGTCGATCTCCGACACCTCGATCCGGTGACCGCGCACCTTGACCTGGAAGTCGGTGCGCCCCAGGTAGTCGAGGTGGCCGTCGACCCACCGGACGAGGTCGCCGGTGCGGTACATGAGCCCGCCGTGCAGCGGGTTCGCGACGAATCGGGATGCGCTGAGCGACGTCTGGTCGTGGTAGCCGCGGGCGAGTCCGGCGCCGTACACGTACAGCTCGCCCGGGACCCCGTCGGGAACGGGACGCAGACGCTCGTCGAGCACTACTGCGCCGGTGCCGATCACGGGTCGGCCGATCCGCACGGGCTCGCCCGTCGTCATCGGCCCGAAGTGGGTGGCCATGATGGTCGACTCGGTCGGGCCGTAGGCGTTGAACATCTCGCGTCCCGGCGCCCACCGTTCGACCAGCGACGGATCGCATGCCTCGCCGCCGACGACGACCACTCTGATCTGTTCGAGCCGTTCAGGATTCAGGGTCGCGAGGGCAGCCGGGGTGAGGAACAGGTGTGTCACCGACGCGAGGTGTTCCTCGAGTTCGGTGCCGCCGTACACGTCGGTCGGGATCAACTGGAGGGTTGCTCCCCCGCCTACGGCCATGAGGATCTCGAGCAGCGACGCATCGAAACTCGGCGACGCGAACGCCGCGACCCGGTCGCCGGGCTGTACGCGGTAGTGGCGCTGCTGTTCTGCGACGAATGCGCCGAGTCCGCGGTGTGTGACGACGACGCCCTTGGGCACGCCCGTGGACCCGGAGGTGTAGATGAGGTAGGCGGCGGCGTCCGGACACGGCACGCGATCGGTGATCGGCCTGTCTTCACCACCGGTATGCGGCGACACCCAGGTGATGTCGCCGGGCAACGTAGAGTCGGCGACACCGAGGCGCGCACCGGAGTCGGTGAGCATGTGTTCGATACGCGCCGCGGGATAGCGGGGATCGACGGGCAGGAACGTGGCGCCGGTCTTGGCGACGGCCCACAACGCGATCACCGAGTCCACCGATCGGGGTACCGCCACCGCCACGACCGATCCGGGCACTGCCCCGGCGTCGATGAGGTTGCCGGCGAGGATGTTCGAGCGCCGGTCCAGCTCGACGTAGGTCACGGCCACGGAGCCGGAGACGAGCGCGAGAGCCTCGGGGTCGGAGGCGGCGTCGGCGAACAATCCGGGCAGTGACCGGTACGGGGGGTCCTCCGGCGCCCGCAGGAGCGCGATACGTTCGTCGTCCGTCAGTAGATCGACGTCACCCACTGCCGCCGACGGATCGGTCGCGGCACCGGAGAGCACTCGCACGTATCGCTCGAGCATCGCGACGGCGGTGTCGTCGTCGAACAGGTCGCGCGCGAACGTCAATGCGACGGTCGCGTGGTCGTCGTGCTCGGTGACGGCGAATTCGAGGTCGAACTTGGCGATACCGAAATCGACGGGAAGCACATCGATTTCGAGACCCGGCAGCGACACGGACTTCGGACGGGGCACCTC
>DASSYG010000103.1:0-5417 GCA_035703405.1 Acidimicrobiales bacterium
GAACAGTATGAGCACCACGAGCACCTCGGTCCTCGTCAGTGCCCCCCACAGGGCGACGACGATGGCGACGAGATATGCGGCGTACAACACCACGTCGACGACCCTGCGGGTGTCGCCACCGGTGAGGGGCACCTTGCCGCCGAAGGGGGCCAGGCGGATCGTGCCGGGCCGCAGCCAGTACAGGAACGATCCCATCGGTGGGACGAACCGCAGGTTCAACGGACCGAAGCCACAGCCCAGACCGAGGACCTCGAAGAGCATGGTCCACAGGGCGATCTTGTAGATGACCACGCCGTTGCGCCACCACTGATCCACCGCGAAGAAGCCGTCGATGCCCGGGGTGGACAGGATGAACGCCCAGGCGACCGCCGCGTAGGCGATCATCTTGACGACGTAGCCGAGCACCACGACGTCGGGGGATCCGAAGCCGTGTTCGGCAAAGTGGCGGGCCATGGGTTCGGTCCGCTGCTCCCGGGGCAGCTTCGACCACTCGTCGTGGTCGACGATCGGCAGATTCGGTTCGATGAACCCCATGGGCTGCTCCTTCGTGCTGCCCCGGAACACGCCCGGTGAGAACACGTTCTAGTTCACCGACGCCCGACCGCGGGCGACACGGCCCGCGAGGCGGCGCGTGGCGTTTCGACTACCGGCGCATCGTCCGCAACGCAGAACGCGCCGCATGTTGACCACACATCCCGTGCACCCCCGCGCCGGGAGGCGTCGCCGCGGAACACAGTGCCGTACCAGGGATCCCGGTGGCATAGGGATCGAGAGCCGCTCTCGGTCGGAAGAGGAGCTGGCCCAGATCGTTCGCGCCCGTGCCGATGTCGCCACCGATGAAGTTGGGGTTCATCTCGGCGAGCTGCGCCGGGCCATGGGACACGGTGGCCACGATCCGGTCGCGCACGCCGGGAGCGAAGCGTTCGATCTGGGCGATGATCGCCTCGGTGGCGTCGCCGTCGTAGGCGTGCGGCACGTGCGCATACGCCCAGATCGGGTGGAGGTCACCGGCCGATCGGGACGGGTCGGCCAGATACTGCTGTCCGACCAACATGAAGGGCCGCTCGGGCATCCGGCCCGCGGCCACCTCGGCCTCGGCCGTGGCGATCTGCTCGAGGGTGCCGCCGAGATGCAACGTCCCGGCCGACCGGGCCGCCTCTGCTGCCCACGGGATCCCGTCTCTGACCGTCAGGTCGACCTTGAATGCAGCCGGTCCGTGACGGAAGCGCCGGTAGGCACGCCGCACCCGTGCGGGCAACCGGTCGCCGGCGAGCTCGGCGAGCGCGCTCGGTGCGACGTCGAACAGCCGCACCCGGGCGTCGTCGACCTCGGCGAAGCTCGTGACCCGGTGGTCGGTGACGACCCGACCGCCCAGCGATTCGAGGCACGAGACCAACGCGTCGGTGATCGCCTGGGATCCACCGCGGGCCACCGGCCACCCGTGACGGTGACACACGGCGACCATGGCCACGCCGACCGAGGCACTGGCGATCGTGTCGAGTGGACGGAAGACGTGTGCCGCCGAACCGGCGAACAGTGCCTGGGTCCGCGTCGAGCCAAGCGATCGGGCCACCCAGGTCGCCGGTTGCATCGCCGACATCCCGAATCGGGCCAACAGCACCGGATGCCGGGGCACGTGCAGGAGGGGTCCGAGGAACTCGGGTGCGAGGTCGTCGAGGTGCCGGGCGGACGGCCCGAAACGGCGCCGCCACCGTTTGCCGTCTTCGCGGCCCAGTCCGTCGACCGTGGTGTCAAGCGAGCGGTGCATCGCGACGGCGTCGCCCCCGTCCAGGGGATGGACGAGGTCGATCTCGGGCCGGCACCACTCGAGGCCGTGATCGGCCAACGGAAGCGATGCGAAGAACGGCGACGCCATCGCGAACGGATGCGCGGCAGAGCAGATGTCGTGCAGCACGCCGGGGACGGTGAGCTCCGCGCTCCTGGCGCCACCCCCCACGGTCGACGCGGCTTCGAACACCGTGACCGACAGGCCTGCCTGGGCGAGTTCGATCGCAGCGGCCAGTCCGTTCGGACCGGAGCCCACGACGACGGCATCGGTGCGGTCGCTCACCTCCGGCCGCCGGATGCGACGGCACGATTCGGTGATGATCTCACAGGCTGCATCGATTCGAACCGTACCCGTTGGAGGCGTCGTCGCTTCCCGCGCCGACCCTTCCCCCACCGGGGTCGACCCCGGTCACTAGCATCGGCGACAGCGCCGCTTCAGAGGAGAGCCCGTGCGTGTACTCGCGATGCTGCTGGCCGGGACGCTCGTCGTCGGGTGCGGCGAAGCAACCGATTCCGCGGGGAACGGCCCTGATTCCCGTCCGCCGATCGTCACGGTCGCCACCGTCGACGGAGTGCCCGAGCTCGCAACCGCCGTGGCCACCGGTGACACCGTGATCGGCCAGACCTGGGCATGGGGTGACCATCCCCTCGTCTGGAGCAACGACGACGGCGAGAACTGGCAACCCTCGACCACTCCGTCTCTGGCGGAGGGTGCTCGCACCGGCGTCAGACTGGTGCAGGTCGGGTCGACGTCGCTCCTGCTGCAGGAACCGAACGTGACATCCGAGGCGCAGCCGGCGATCTGGTGGTCCGACGACGCCGGGCACAGCTTTCACGAAGCAGTCGGCGTCTCAGGCGGTGAAGCGGGCGCCGTGTCGACTGCGGTCGGTGTCGGCGATCATCTCGTCGCGTTCGGCATGGTGAGACCCGGCGGGCCACCCGCGCACACCTCGCTGGAAGCTTCCCGGTCGGTGCGGTGGGAATCCGACGACGCCGGCAGGACCTGGTCACGGACAGACCTGTCGCCCAGGCTTCCGTTGCTCACGAGTGTGGTGGCCACCGCGATCGGGACCTTGGTCGCCGCAACGGCACCAGGGTGGAGTCCGGCCGCGGCCACGGCGCCCACGGTGACGATGCGCTCCACAGACGACGGTCGCACGTGGGATCCTGTTGCAATCCCGAAGCCGGGTCCGAACGACGCCCATGGGGTGCCCGTCATCGTCGACGACACGGTGTACGTGGCCGTCGGGAGTACCACCTGGGCGAGCACCGACGGCGGTTCGCGTTGGACCGAACTGGGTGGCGCGCCGGCCGGACGCGACAGCGAGGGCACCGCGCCGGAAGGCTCGTCGCTGCAGGTGCAGGCTCGTGCAGGTGACGTGCTCGTCGCCCAGGTCCGTGACTTCTTCGACTATGAGCACTACCTGGGGCACCTCGCCTGGTCCGATGATGACGGCAGCAAGTGGCATCGGGTCGGGCTCCCGGTGCATTGTGACGGCTACGACGCGACCTCGACGGTCAGCGATGTCGCACACGTCGACGGGGTGTTGGTCGCTTCGTGGAACTGTTCCGGTGGCGGTGACCGCGGAGGCTGGCTGCTCACCTCGACCGACGACGGGCGGACCTGGCAGGTCGAGGCCCACAAGGCGACCGCGGGCATGGAGCTGAGTGGGCCCGTCGCCGTCGACGGCGACCACGTGCTGCTGTGGGCGGGCCCGAACGCGGAGGCGGCGCCCAAGGTGATGCTCACCGTGCAGCCGGCGCGCTGACCGAAGTGCACCCCGCTGCGTGCGGCGCGCGGCTCACCGCGCGACAGAACGGGGCCGGCCGGCGGGCAACCGACCGACCCCGGATCGGGTCGGGTGGGATTCAGCCGATGCGGTCGCGGGCTCCGTCGATCTTGTCTTCCACCCAGTCCTTTGCCTTGGTGATCTTCTCTTTCGCCTCACCCGAGGCGCGATCGGCCTTGCCTTCGCGCTCGAGGTCTTCGTCGCCGATGAGGTCACCAGCGGCTTCTTTGGCGTGGCCTTTTGCCTTGTCTGCGGTTCCACTCATTTGAGGTTCCTTTCGTCGAGGTCGAATCGACCGAGGGATGAAGCTGTCTGCATCCGCGGCTTCGCCGGCTGGCACGTCAGGTGAACGCGCTGACTCCGCCGGGGCCGACGAGCAGCCCGACGACGATGAACACGATGCCCAGTGCCACCTGCCTACGGATGATGGTGACGATGCCGGCAATCACCAGGAAGACCGCCACGATCCAGAGAATGAGTTCCATGACACACCAGCCCTTTCTGAGGTTGTGGAGGGACTTTCCCGACAGCGTTCAGCCAACCACACTCGTGGTTGCCCGACTACACCCCTAGGGGTGAAATCGATCAGCCTCTGATGTCGCTACAGTTGGTGCCGTGCCGCGAGCCCATCGACCCGTGACCGTCGCCCTGATCGACGACTATGACATCGTCGTGGTCGGCGTCGCCCACATGTTCGACCGGTACACCGACCGGATCGACGTGGCCGAACTCGACGCGACCACGAAGCTCACCGCGTCGGTCGACGTGGCGCTCTATGACGCATTCGCCCAACCAGATACCAACCATTCGGACTTCACCCGCCTCGTGACCGGAGCGCGCGCGACGGCCGTGGTCGTGTACACGTGGAACTTCCACCCGCGACTCGTCGAAGATGCCCTCGCCAACGGCGCATCGGGGTATCTGTCCAAAGCGCTGCCCGCCCGACAGCTCGTGGACGCGATCGAGGCGATCCATGCCGGTGAGGTGGTGGTGAGCGACGCGCCGCGAGCGGGCCGACTCACCGTCGGACTGGACTGGCCGGGTCGCACCGAAGGTCTGAGCGAACGCGAGGCCGAGGTCCTGGCGCTCATCGTGCAAGGCCGGTCCAACCATGAGATCGGCGACCAGATGTGTCTGTCGATCAACTCGATCAAGACCTACATCCGTTCTACGTACCGCAAGATCGGCGTGACGAACCGGGTGGAGGCCGTGCTGTGGGGCATCGACCACGGCTTCAGCCCCGATCATCACCGCATCGAGCAGTGGTTCGCGGATCCGTTGGTCGATGCCGAGGTTCTCGATACTGCAGGGTGAACGCGCACGCCCGAAAGGCGCGGGCAGACGGCCGTGTCGGCGCCGCCGGTGGCGTCGCTCAGGCCGCCGTCGCCACTGCCGTCAGGCCGAGCCGTTCCACGACGTCGGCATACATGGCGGATTTGATGGCCCCCAAAGTGTGCGGGTGCTTGTCGGTGAGATCGCCGACCCGGGCGATGGCGGCCGCCAGCAGTTCGTCGGCCGGGACGTCGGCGTCGACCAGTCCGAGCGTCACGGCCTCTGGCCCACCGAAGCGCCGCCCGGTCGTCATCGCGTCGATCGCCGTTCGCGGGGAGACCTTTGCCTGGATCAGGGCGGTCATGCCTGGCGTGAAGGGGATCTGGATGTCGACCTCGGGAAAGCAGAAGTAGCCCCGGTCGGTGCGCATCACGCGCCAGTCGTGGGCCATCGCCAGCATCGAACCGGCACCGAATGCGTGCCCGTTGACGGCGGCCACCGTCGGCACCGGCAACGTCAACAGTCGGGCGAACAACGCATGGACCCGGTCGATGAAGGCCGGTGCCT
>DASSYG010000133.1:0-2815 GCA_035703405.1 Acidimicrobiales bacterium
CGGCGACCGGCTCGCCCTCGGGCGCCGGAACACTGCGGATCAGGTGATCGAAGGCGCTCAGCGCAGCCGTCGACCCGGCGCCCAGGGCGATCACGATCTGCTTGTAGGCCACCGTGGTGGCGTCACCGGCGGCGAAGACGCCCGGAACCGAGGTGCGGCCCCGGTCGTCGATGACGATCTCGCCACGGTCCGACAACTCCACGGTGCCCTCGAGCCATTCGGTCATGGGCACCAGACCGATCTGCACGAACACGCCGTCCAGCTCGACCGACCGACTCGCTTCGTCGTTGCGGTCGAGGTAGTTCAACCCCGTCACCTTGGTGCCGTCACCGATCACTTCGGTGGTGGCAGCGCCGGTGATGATGTCGACGTTGTCGAGGGTCGCGAGCTTGCGCTGGAGCACCTCATCCGCGCGGAGCTGCGGGTCGAACTCGATGAGGGTGACCCCACCACAGACGCCGGCCAGATCGATGGCGGCCTCGGCGCCGGAGTTGCCACCGCCCACGACGGCGACCCGCTTGTTCTTGAACAGCGGTCCGTCACAGTGCGGGCAGTAGGTGACGCCCTTGTTGCGGAACTCATCCTCGCCGGGCACCCCGAGGGTGCGCCAGCGTGCGCCCGTGGCCAGGATGACCGTGCGGGCGTGGAGCTTCGCACCGCTTTCCAACTCGACGGTGTGCGGTCCACCGGCCTCTGCTGCGGGAACGAGCCGGGTTGCGGTCTGCAGGTTCATAACGTCGACGTCGTAGTCGCCGACGTGGTTCTCGAGCGCGACGGCGAAGGAGGGGCCGTCGGTGGAGGGCACCGAGATGAAGTTTTCGATCGACATGGTGTCGAGCACCTGACCGCCGAACCGTGTCGAGACGAGCCCGGTTCGGATGCCTTTGCGGGCGGCGTAGATCGCGGCGGCAGCCCCGCCGGGGCCACCTCCGACGATGAGCACGTCGAAGGGGTCCTTGGCGTCGATCTCCGCGGCGACCCGTGCTTCGACGCCGGTGTCGAGTCGTCCGACGATCTCGGCCAGGGTCATGCGACCCGATCCGAACTCGTCACCGTCGAGGAACACCGTGGGTACTGCCATCACGCCACGGGACTCGGCCTCGTCGGGAAAGGAGGCCCCGTCGATCGCGGTGTGGGAGATGCGAGGGTTGAGCACACTCATCAGGTTGAGCGCCTGGACCACGTCGGGGCAGTTCTGGCAGCTCAACGAGAAGAACGTCTCGAAGTGCATCTCGGTGTCGATCGCCTGCACGGCGGCGACGAGCTCGTCGGATTCGGTGGTGGGGTGACCACCGACCTGCAGCAGCGCCAACACGAGCGAGGTGAACTCGTGGCCGAGTGGCACGCCGCCGAAGCGGACCTCTACGTCGGTGCCGACCCGTCGGATGGCGAACGAGGGGCGCCGGTCGTGGTCGTCGGAGCGCACGTAGGTCACGTTGTCCGACAGCGAGGCGATCTGGGTGAGCAACCCTTCGGTCTCGGTCGCCTTGGCCGAGTCGTCGAGCGATGCGGCCAGCTCGATCGGCTGGGTGATCTTGGTCAGGTGCTGTCTCAGTTGGTTGGCGAGGGATTCATCGAGCACAGCGGGTCTCCTACGTGCGGGTACTGCGGTGGAAGGGTGCGGGGGTTCGGTCCGGGTGGGTCGGGGAGGGAGATCCGACCCACCCGGGTCGTCGGTCGATCTGGCGGGGAGGGAGGGCTGGCGGATCAGCGGGACCGCCGTGGCTCACCATCCCTCCCCGGGTCCCGGTGGGGACGTCAGATCTTGCCGACGAGATCGAGCGACGGGGCGAGCGTGTCTTCGCCCTCTTCCCACTTGGCGGGGCAGACCTCGCCCGGGTGGGAGCGCACGTACTGGGCGGCCTTGACCTTACGGAGCAGTTCGGCGGCGTTCCGGCCGATGCCCTCCGCGGTCACCTCGAGGAACTGGATGACGCCGTCGGGGTCGACGAGGAAGGTTCCACGGTTGGCGAGCCCCTCGTCTTCGCGGAGGATCTCGAAGTTGTTGGACAGTGTGAAGTTCTGGTCACCGAGCATCGTGTAGGTGATCTTGTTGATCGTGTCGGAGGTCTCGTGCCAGGCCTTGTGCGTGAAGTGCGTGTCGGTCGACACCGAGTACACCTCGACGCCCATGCCCTGGAGCTCCTCGTAGTAATCGGCGAGGTCACCGAGCTCGGTCGGACACACGAAGGTGAAGTCGGCCGGATAGAAGAAGAAGATCGCCCACTTGTCCTTCACGTCGGCGTCGGTCACGTCGACGAACTCGCCGTTGCGGAAGCCGGTGGCAGCAAAGGGCTTGATGGTGGTGTTGATCAGTGACATTGGGCAGAACCTCTCAGGTCGGTGGCTTGTGATAGCTAGCCTAGATCATTTCTCGGCGTTTTCATAGACACTCACGATCAGTCTTGTGGATGCCGTCGATCGACACCGGCTATCGGACCGGGTCGACTCCCGTCCTCTCCGTACCGCTCGACAAGCGATTGATCAGCTCGACCATCGCCGCCATCGATCGGTGGACACTCGACACGGTTGACACCTGACCGTGGCGCGGCGAGGCTCCGATCATGCCGCCGACGGACGACGCCGCGACCACCACCGACCCGTCGGGCTCCGCGAACCGATTCACCGCCCTTGTCGGCTGTCGGGTGCCGCTGCAGCTCGCGGCGATGGGCGGCGTGTCCACCGCCTCATTGGCTGGCGCCGTCGCCGCGGCCGGTGGGCTCGGGATGCTCGCTGCCGCGATGATCCCCGCGGACGAGCTCACGAACCAGATCGACCGCGCACGCATGATCGGCGGACCCGACGGCCGCATCGG